>NZ_JBQCIE010000099.1:0-44809 GCF_051954055.1 Humibacter sp.
GGCCCGGCGAGCTCGGCCGGCTGTTCACGGAGCTCGGCGAGATCGGCGTCAACATCGAAGACCTGCGACTCGAGCACTCCCCGGGCGCGCAGATCGGCTTGGCCGAGATCGCGGTGCTGCCCGAGGTGAAGACCCGCGCGATCGAAGACCTGTCGGCACGCGGATGGAGGACCGCCGGATGAGCGAGCGCACTCCCATCGTCGTCGCCGTTGACGGGCCTGCGGGCAGCGGAAAGTCCAGCGTGAGCAAGGCCGCGGCAGCACGACTCGGCTTCGCCTTCCTCGACACCGGCGCCGCGTACCGCGCGCTGACCTGGTTCGCGATGCGCCGCGGCATCGACGTGGCGGAGGCGGATGCCGTGGTGGGCGCCATCGCCGACTTCGACTATCGCATCGACACCGAGCCCGGCCGCCTGCGCGTCTTCGTCGGCGAGACCGACGTCACCAAGGACATCCGCGACCCGGAGGTGTCGGCGCGGGTGAGTGCTGTGGCGCGCATCCCGGACGTGCGGCTTCGGCTGAACGAGCTGTTTCGCAGACTCTTGGCGAGCACCGATCGCGAGGGAATCGTGGCGGAGGGTCGCGACATCACGACCGTGGTGGCGCCGGACGCACCCGTCCGCATCCTGCTGACGGCTGCGCCGGAGGTGCGTGCAGCACGTCGCGCCGGGGAGCTCGACGGGCACGCCGCCGCGGATGTCGCCGCGCAGCTGCACGCCCGCGACCACGCCGACCTTCAGGTGGTCGACTTCATGACCGCCGCCGAGGGTGTGACCACGGTGGACTCCACCGACCTGAACTTCGATGAGACCGTCGACGCCGTGATCGACGTGATCCAGGCCGCGCGCCCCGCTGGGCCCCCATTGCCGGTTCCGGCGCGCCGTCTACGGCGTGATGGCCGTGCGATAGGGACCGACCCGTCCCGAGGAGGAACGGATGTCTGACTCCCGCCCCGCCGACAGCAACCGGCACGAACACGCCGGCGACGACTTCGAAGCCGGCCCGGACGACCTCGCCGAGCGACTGGCGAACGTCGACGACGACCTGGCACACCAGCGCGCCAACGCGCTGCGCGCAGGACTCGAGGACTACGAGCTCGACGACGCCGACCTCGATGTGCTGGATGCCGTCACCGAGAACCCTGACGAGATCCACTACCTGCCGGCGCTGCCCGTCGTGGCCATCGTCGGCCGGCCGAACGTGGGCAAGTCGGCGCTGGTGAACCGCATCCTCGGCCGCCGCGAAGCCGTCGTCGAAGACGTTCCGGGCGTGACACGCGACCGCGTCTCGTACCAGGCGGAATGGAACGACCGCCGGTTCAGCGTGGTCGACACCGGAGGCTGGGAACCGGATGCCAAGGGCATCGACGCGTCCGTCGCCGCGCAGGCCGAGGTCGCGATCGACCTCGCCGACGTGGCGATGTTCGTCGTCGACGCGAACGTGGGCGCGACATCCACCGACGAGCACGTCGTGCGCCTGCTGCGCAAGTCGAAGAAGCCCGTGTTCCTCGTCGCGAACAAGGTGGATGACGCCCGGCAGGAACCGCAGGCGACCGAGCTGTGGTCGCTGGGACTGGGGGAGCCGCATCCAGTCAGCGCCCTGCACGGCAGGGGAGTGGCCGACCTTCTCGACGAGGTGCTTCAGGTGCTGCCGACGGAGTCCGCCTTCGCCCAGCGCGAGATCGGTGGACCGCGTCGCGTGGCGATCGTTGGACGGCCCAACGTGGGCAAGTCCAGCCTGCTGAACAAGGCGGCGGGGGAGGAACGTGTCGTCGTCAACGACCTCGCCGGCACCACCCGCGACCCCGTGGACGAGCAGATCGAGCTCGGCGGACGCGTGTGGCGCTTCGTCGACACCGCGGGCATCCGTCGGCGCGTCCATCTACAGCAGGGCGCGGACTTCTACGCGTCGTTGCGCACGAGCACCGCGCTGGAGAAGGCGGAGGTCGCCGTCGTCGTGCTCGACGTGAGCGAGCCGATCAGCGAGCAGGATGTTCGCATCATCGACCTCGTGCTGGAGAGCGGTCGCGCGCTGGTGCTGGCGTACAACAAGTGGGACCTGCTCGACGACGACCGGCGCCGGTACCTGGAGCGCGAGATCGAGCAGGACCTCGCGCACGTGTCGTGGGCGCCGCGCGTCAACATCTCGGCGCGGACCGGACGGCACCTGGAGCGGCTCGTCCCGGCGCTCGAGACGGCGCTCGAGTCGTGGGACACGCGCATCCCGACCGGCAAGTTCAACGCGTTCCTGGCCGAGCTGACCGCGGCGCATCCGCACCCGGTGCGCGGAGGCAAGCAGCCGCGCATCCTGTTCGGAACGCAGGCGTCGAGCCGTCCGCCGACGTTCGTGCTGTTCACGACCGGATTCCTGGACTCCGGCTACCGCAGGTACATTCAGCGCCGCCTGCGCGAGCTCTACGGCTTCGAGGGCACCCCCATCGTGCTCAACATGCGCGTGCGGGAAAAGCGGCGGCGGTGACCCTTCGCGAGACTACGCGTACGCGCTGAGACTAGCCGCGACGCACGTAGTGTCGGCGCATACGCGTAGTCTCACGAAAGATGCTCCGCTCAGTTCGCGCCGCGCACGGCGTAGCGGTGCAGCGTGACGCCCTGGTCGTAGGTCTGCTGCTCGAGCAGGTCGAGGTCGACCCGCGGGTGCGGGTCGTTGAACAGGGGTCGGCCGGAGCCGAGGATGGTCGGATGCGTGAACAGCATCAGCTCGTCGAGCAGTCCGGCACGCAGGAGCTGGGTCGCGAGCGTCGCGCCCCCGACGCCGATGTCGCCCTCGGCGCTCTGCCGCAGTGCCGCGAGCTGGTCGATCGCGTCATCCCCGCCGACGATGCGGGTGTTGTGGGATGCCGTCGTGCGGGTGCGCGACACCAGTACCTTCGGCATCGAGGTCCAGATCTCGCCGTACTCGCGAAGGAAGGCGGGAAGCGACTCGTTGGTGCGGGCATCCGGCCAGAACGGGTCCATCATCTCGTAGACGACGCGTCCCTCGACGAACATCGACATCGACTGCGCGCGCCGATTGAACTCGCGATGAAGCGGCTCGCCGATCCGCACCCAATCCGGTCCGTCGAGGTTGGAGTGGTCGTCCGGCCCTCGCTCGATGTACAGGTCGAGCGAGACGTTCATCCAGTACACGAATCTTGCGGTCATGTTCAGATCTCCCCCTTCTTCACTGCCTTGCGCAGAGTCTGGTAGTCCTCGACCGCCTGATCGGCGTACGCGGATGCCCACTCCGCGACCGCGGAATCGAACGGCGTGCCGCCCCCGAGGTATCCCGCGATGAACGGAGCCGCGGGGGACTGGGCGTGGGCGCGGGCGAGAACCGTGCCGCAGGCATCCACGTAGTCGGTGAACGGGCGGAAGTCGAGGGTCTCGGTGTCGATGGAGACGTTCTGGTCGCGGAACTGACGGATGTAGAACGCGCGGCCGTCGTACTTGACCCACCCGAGGAACGGGTCGCTGACGGCCTGCAGCACGTGCTGGTTGGCGACGACCCGGTGACCGTGTTCATCGGGATCGACCCGGTCGCCGTAGACCGGCGCCCTTCCCGCCGTGGCGCCGCCGAACTCGACGGCGACGGATTCGACCGCTTCCTTCACCTGCAGCACGAGCGACTCGCCCGCCGGCCCGGAGAGCACGATGATGTAGCAGCGGGTGCCGACGCTGCCGACGCCGACGACGCGGCGCACGGCATCCGTCGGAACGTACTGCGACAGCAGCACCGCGATGTCGGACGGCACCGTGGCGAGGTACCGCTTGACGATGCCCAGGATGCGTTTCTCGGTGGTCTCCGGCACGTGCGACAACACGGGCGGGTTCTCAACGATCATCGTGGAGCCGTCGTCGGCGCGCTTCGTGATCTTGCGCACCACACGTGCCGAGGTGCGACGGGATGCCGCCTCGATGGCGTGATCGAGCACCTTCTGCGAACTCGAGTGGCGCTGGCCCCTGTGCACGTCCGCTCGGATGTAGTAGCGCTCCAGCACACTCAGCTGGGTGATCTGTCGCATCGCGATGCGGTAGCTCGCTGCAGCCTCGAGCGCGGCAGTCTGCACCTTGGACTCCTTGAATCCGCGCTGCCTGGCGGCGACGACGACGCTGGTGACGAACCGCTTGACGTCCCACTCCCAGGGTCCGTACGCGGATTCGTCGAAGTCGTTGAGGTCGAACACGAGAGAGCGCTCGGGGGATGCGTAGATGCCGAAGTTCGCCAGGTGCGCGTCGCCGCAGATCGTGACGTCGACGCCCGTGCGGGGCGCATCGCGCAGGTCGGCGGCCTGGATTGCGGCCGAGCCGCGGTAGAACGCGAACGGGCTGGCGGTCATCCGCTCCAGCCGCAACGGGATCAGCTCGGGTACGCGGTGCTCCTGCTGAGTACGAAGGATGCCGATCGGGTCGCGGTTCTTGGCCGGCTTGTACTCGGCGTGCCCCGAGCGCGGAAGCTTGCCGCGTGCCGCCTTGCCTGCGTCGAACAGCTCCGCCGCGCTGTGGATCGCTTCGTGCTCGAACCGAAGGCGTCCCTCGTCTGCGCTCATGCTTGCTCCTCGTGGTCGGATTGGGTTGCCGGTTCGACGCGTTCCCAGGGCTCGATGCCGCCCACGACGACGTCGAAGAGCGGGTTCGGGTGGATGCTCCGCTCGGCGAGCAACGCGTTGACGCGTTCCGGTGCGCGCAGCTTGAACTTCGCGGCGAGACGACGGCGCTCGTACTCGAGCTGCCCGGAGGTGATGGTCAGGCGGATACCCGGCTCGGGCACCGCCACGATGCGTGAGCGATTGAAGCGGTAGGTGCGGGCATCCGCTTCGTCGGCGAGGACGCCGAGATACGCGCCGATGGCCGTCGGATGCTCGCGAAATCGATCGAGCTGCGGATGATGTCGGTAGCCGCGCGTCTTGCCGATCAGCACCTTCTGGGCGAGCAGTGATTCGCGCCAGCACGCGACGAGGCCGACTGCGTCGAGGTACCGCGGGTGCAGGCTCCACAGGCGCATGGATCCAGCCTAGGGCCGGAGCGGGCTTCGAGTCAGAGCTGCAGGTTGACGACCGCGCGACCGGGCTGCGGTCTTGAGACGATCTCGAACCCCGCCGCGACGAACCCGGAGAGGACGCCGTGGAACAGTTCGGCCGACGAAGCCTTGCGCTCGGCGGTGTCGACCGGATACGCCTCGACGACTCGCGCACCGGACGCCCGGGCGTGCTCGATCGCCGCCGCGAGCAGAGCGGATGCCACGCCTCGCCTGCGAAACCCGACCCGCACGACGAAGCACGTGATCGACCACACGCTCGGGTCGTCGTGCTGCTGCTCCGCGCGGCCGGTGGCGACGATTCGGCTGGTGCGTAGGCGCGGGTAGGCGGGACGCGGTTCCACCGCGACCCACCCCGCGGGGTCGTCGCCGAGGTAGGCGATCAAGCCAGGACCCGGGTCGTGGCGCACCTGCTCGCAGAGCGCTGACTCGAGTGTCGGGACATCCGTCTCGCGCCACTGTGCGTTGGAGAGCTTGAAGAACTGGCACCAGCACGTCGCCGGATCGCCGCGAGTGCCGAACACAGTGCGCACGTCGTTCCATGGCACGTCGCCGACCGGTACCACCCGGATGTCTGCGGTCGCTTCCTCGAGCACCTTCGCCACCATGCGGCCAAGCTACCGTGCGCGGCCGACGTTCCGAGGTCGTTTGAGCGTTGAGGCTCGCCCGAGTTCGGATCACCGTCCGAGATGGACGTTATCCGCGTCGGAGACGGCAACGGCGGACAGGAACGTCTCGGTGAGGCGAAACTTCCTGTCCGGCGTTGTCGTCATCCCGTGATTCAACGACCACCTGGGACAGGAGTTCGGGGGCGGGCTGGTGTTGCGTCCGACCTTGGGAAGGTCGTTGCTTGGTGCGGGCGTCGCTTCCGCACCCGGTAAACTGTCCAAGGCCGTCCGCGGGCGGTTACGGGCTGTGGCGCAGTTTGGTAGCGCACTTGACTGGGGGTCAAGGGGTCGCAGGTTCAAATCCTGTCAGCCCGACCATGTGAGGTCTCGGAACATCGGGGTCGCGAAGCGCTGATCGGTGCCGATCCGCTATGCATGAAGCATGACGACGAACCCGGATGACACCCCAGCAACGTTCGCGATCGTGGGCGGCGGGTTCCGCGCCGAAGCGTTCCTGCGGGTGGCCGCGGCGCTGCCCGAGCGGTTCCGCGTCACCGCTGTCGTCGCTCGGCGTCCCGAGGCTCGAGAGGCGCTTCGTGATCGGTGGTCGGTCGACACGCTCGACACCGTCGACGAGCTTCGCCGCGACAAGCCGGAGTTCGTGGTGGCCGCGGTCAGCGCCGGGGCATCCACCGAGATCGTCCAAGCGCTGACGGGCGAAGGCCACGCCGTTCTCACGGAGACGCCGGTCGCGCCCGACATCCCGTCCTGCCTCGCGCTGCTCGACGCCGTACGCCGAGGCGCTCGCATCCAGGTGGCGGAGCAATACCACCTGGAGCCGCTGATCTCGGCGCAGCTGGAGCTGGTTCGGCGGGGGACTCTCGGGGAGGTGTCCGAGGCATCCGTCTCGATCGCGCACGACTATCACGGGATGAGCGTGCTCCGGCGGTTGCTCGGTGTCGGGTTCCAGAACGCGCGCATCACCGCGAGAAGGTTCACCGAACGGCTGCAGGACGGGCCGAGCCGTCAGGGCGACCCCGTCGAGGATCGAGTCGTCGACGGTGTTCGTACGTCCGCGTGGCTCGAGTTCGAGGGCGGTATGCAGGGTACATACGAGTTCCACGATCAGCAGTACCGGTCGTGGATCCGCACCCCATCTGTGCTCGCCCGCGGCGCCCGCGGCGAACTGAGAGACGAGACCGTGCGACACCTGGCGGACGCCTTCACACCGGTGACGAGTCGAATCGAACGGGTCGAGGCGGGCGGCGCGGGCAATCACGAGGGCGACTTTCTGCGGTCGTACTCCTTCGAAGGAGACATCCTCTACGAGAACCCGTTCCGGCCCGCGCGGCTGGCGGATGACGAGCTCTCGATCGCCGCGCTCCTCGAGCGGATGTCTGCCTACACTCGCGGCGGACCCGACGTGTACAGCGTGGCCGAGGCGTGCCAGGACCAGTACCTGCAACTCGAGATGCGGCGCGCGATCGAGACGGCTTCCACAGTCACCACGAGGACCCAGGAATGGGCTCGCCCTTAGCTGAGCAGGCGACGAAGCCCGAGCTGGAACGCGGCATCCACTCGGTCGCGTTCCCCGGTGGCCAGCAGGTCGAGCATGCTTCCGCGAAGCAGTGCGAGCACGGCGGTCGCGCGTTCAGGACCCGGGTCGGAAGCCGCATCCGCTGCCTCGAGCATCTCGAGCCAATCGCGCACCGTCTCGGCCGCGAAGCCGGCCAACGGGCCGTCCTGCGTGATCAATGAGCGCCCGTACGCCTCCACCCACAGGTTGAGCAGACGTGTGTGCTCCGGTGCGGCGAGCCAGTCCCATACGTTGCCGGCGACCGTTGCGAGATCGGCATCGGCCGTGGCCTGCCGCACCTCGTCGAGCATCACGAGCTCGTCCGCCCGCGCCTCGGCGAGGATGGCGCGCACCAGCCCGTCCTTGCTGCCGAACAGGAACATCAGCACGCCCGCGCTCGTGCCGATCGTGTCGGCGAGCGGTCGTAGCGAGAGGTCGGCCAGACCGTGCTCGGAGACGTACTCGTACGCGCGGCGAGCGAGTTCGCGACGCCGTGGTGACGCATCCGTTCTGTCTTCGGCCACGCGGCGATAGTATCGCAACTGGAACAACTGTTTCAGTGACTTCAGTGGAGGACGACATGGACGTCACAGTGCGCATCGCGGACCAGCCCGGCGACCTCGGGTGGATCGTCATGGCCAACGCCGAGGTGTACGCGCAGCAGTTCGGATGGAGCACCGACTACGAGACGCTCGTGGCGCGGATCGTCGCCGACTTCGCCGAAGGGTCGGCTTCCGAACGACAGCAGGCCTGGATCGCCGAGCTCGACGGCCGCCGCATCGGCTGCGTGATGTGCGTTGACGCGGGGGAGGACGTCGCCCGCCTCCGCCTTCTTCTCGTGACACCGGACGGGCGCGGCCACGGAGCAGGCAGCGCGCTCGTGGATGCCTGCCTCGACTTCGCACGCCGCTCCGGCTACCGCACGATGGTGCTCTGGACCAACTCCGTGCTCGAGTCCGCGCGGCACATCTACCAGCGCGCCGGCTTCGAGCTCATCGCCGAGAACCCGCACCACAGCTTCGGCGTCGACCTCGTCGGACAGGACTGGGAGCTCGTCCTGTAGCTCAGTACTCGCCCTTGATCACGAAGAACGACCCGCGGATGACCCCGGCGAGTCGTGACTTCTGGCGCGCGAATTTGAACTTCGCAGCAAGCTCCTCTGGCACCTCCATGCCTTCGGACAGCTTGAATCCGACGGCACGCTTGCCGCCATCCTCGAGCGTGTACATCACGTTGATGGACAGCCCGGACTCGTAGAAGACGTACGCGATGCGGATGCCCTCCACCTGGAATTCGGTGACCTCGAGCGGGCGCGATGCGATCACGATGTCGCGCTCCTCAGCGAGGATTCGACTCACCCACTCGAGTATCTCGGGCGCCTCCTCGACGGGCACGACGGTGAAGTCGTGGTCGTACTTGTTCTTGAAGTAGCGCGCGTCGTTCGCGCGGAGACCCGCGAGCGCGTCCGCTACCGGCGAGGACTCGAGCCCGACGGTGGACACGTTCACGAAGTCGACGGTGTAGCCCACGAGACCTCCAAGCGGTGACGGTACGCGAGCAACCGTATCCGATCGATCTCCATTCCTTTCGTGACGCCGTGTTGCGTTCGGTTCCCCTCTGTTACCGGGCAGTCCGGGAGCGAAGACCCTCGCCCATAGTGTGGCGCTACCCCTACCCGACACGAAGAGGAAGTCCCCATGAAGAAGCTCCTTCAACGCGCAGCCGTCGTCTCCGTCGCCGGGTTCATGGCGCTCGGCCTCGCCGCGTGCAGCGGTGCGGCGGATGCGTCGTCCACGAGTGGCTCCGGCAAGAAGAGCACCGTCTACTTCGGCGTCTCAGCCGCAGAGACGGGTCAGTACGCGCAGTACGGGCAGCAGTTCAAGGAGGCGTTCGATCTCGCCGTCGAGCAGGCGAACGCGAAGGGCGGCATCAACGGTCACCCGGTAGCGCTCAAGTACGAGGACTCGCAGTCCGACCCCAAGCAGTCCGTGCCGGTCGCGCAGAAGTTCGTGGGCGACAGCAGCGTGGTGCTGGTGTTCGGCGACTACTCGTCGGCGGCATCCATTCCCGCCTCGCCGATCTACACGGCCGGAAAGCTGCTGCAGTACGGCTTCAACAACTCGAACCCGGACTTCACCGCGAAGGGGTCCGAGTACCAGTGGTCCACCTCGATCACGACGAGCGACACGTACAAGTGGACGGCCGACTACATCAAGAAGCGCGGTATCAAGTCGGTCGGCGTGACGTACCTGAACACCGCCGACTGGGGCATCCCCGCCTTCCAGGCGTTCAAGTCCGAGGCCGACAAGATCGGGCTGAAGATCACCGACGCCGAGGCCGTTCTCGACACCGCTGACGATTACAAGCCGTCGCTCATCAAGGCGGTGAAGAGCAACCCGCAGGCCTTCGTGCACGTCGGATACGGGCCGGATGCTTCCAAGATCGTCACGCAGCTGCGTGCGATCGGCTACAAGGGCACGTTCTTCGGTGGCCAGGACGAGGAGTCCTTCGACGGCACGCCGGACGCCACGGGCGCCATCAACGGGGCCCAGTTCGTGGAGACCAGCACGGATCCCGCCGTCAAGAGCTTCGTGGCGGCGTTCAAGAAGAAGTACCCGAACGAGACGGATGTGACGAGCTTCGAGGCCGGCGCGTACGACGCGCTCAACGTGGCGGTGGCCGCGGCCAAGAAGGGCGGCATCACGCGGGAGGGCATCCTCAAGGGCTTCAAAGAGGTGAAGGATGTTCCGAGCGTTGTCTACGGGAAGATCACGTTCGACCCGACCACGCGTCGTGTGCAGTCGCCGCAGCTCACGCCCACAGTTCTCAAGGGCGGCAAATGGGTCGTCTACAACGGCTGAGCCGTTAGACCCGCGCACCCATGCTTGACACACTGATCGCCGGCCTGCTCCGAGGAAACGTCTACGCCCTCGGAGCGGTCGGCATCTCCCTCGTCTTCGGCGTCATGAACGTCGTCAACTTCGCCCAGTTCTCGTTCTTCGGGCTGGGAGCCATGCTCACCTGGTTCTTCGTCGCCCGCCTCGGGCTGTCGTTCTGGCTGGCGCTCCCGCTCGTGCTGGTCGTGTGCGCGGCGCTCGGGCTGATCATCAACGCCGCGGTCGTGCGTCCGCTGGCGAAGTTCCTGCCGCTGGCGGCGATGCTCTCGACGTACGCGGTGTCGCTCATCCTCGACAACACGTCGCAGGCCGCGTTCGGCGCGAACTCGCGCGTGTTCCCGCAGGTGCTGCAGACATCCAACCTGCACGTCGGCAACATGCGGTTCGGCACCGCCGACGTGGTGATGCTCGGCATCACGGCCGGCGTCATGATCGTGATGTCGCTGTTCCTCAAGTACGGCAAGGTCGGCAGGGCCATCCGTGCGACCGCGCAGGACCAGGAGGCGGCGCTGCAGATGGGCATTCCCGTCGCCCTGGTGCAGAACCTCTCGTTCGTGATCGCCTCCGCTCTCGGCGGACTCGCCGGCATCTTCATCGCGCTCTACGTCGGAGTCGCGGATCCGACGTCCGGGCTGGAAACCGGCATGACGGCGTTCGTCGCCGCGACCCTCGGCGGCCTCGGATCACTCGTCGGCGCCGTGAT
The DNA here is from genome assembly GCF_051954055.1 of Humibacter sp. Taxonomy (NCBI): domain Bacteria; kingdom Bacillati; phylum Actinomycetota; class Actinomycetes; order Micrococcales; family Microbacteriaceae; genus Humibacter; species Humibacter sp. The sequence goes on from NZ_JBQCIE010000099.1 coordinate 10,818, forward strand.
CGGCGGCTTCGTGCTGGGCATCCTCGAGTCGTTCGGCATCTACTTCTTCGGTGGCAGCGCCGACCAGATCATCGTGTTCGTCATTCTGATCGCGGTGCTGATCATCCGGCCAGGCGGGCTTCTCGGCAAGGTGCCGCTGATCTCCAGCGAACCGCTGACCGGCACATTCCTCGGCAAGGGCAGGCCGTTCACGATCCCGCGCTGGGTGTGGCCCGCTGCGCTTGCCGTGGCGGCGGTGGTCGTTCCGCTGGTCGGGAACGACTACGTGCTCAGCACAGGCACCCAGGTGCTGGTCTACGCGATCATCGCCTCCGGTTTCACGATCACCGCAGGGCAGGCCGGCGTGATGGCGCTCGGTCAGGCGGGACCGATCGCGATCGGCGCCTACACGTCGGCGTTGATCACGCTCTACCTGCACGTGTCGTTCTGGGTGGCGCTGCCGCTGGCGGGTCTCGCCGCCGCGATCATCGCATCGATCCTCGCCTCGCCCATCTGGGGCGTGAAAGGGCACTACATCTCGATCGCAACGCTCGGCATCGGCATCGTGATCGTTGCGGTCATCCAGCTGATCGTGCCGCTCGGCGTACAAGGCATCCCGTGGCCGAAGATCGGCGACACGGTGCTGTTCACGGCGCAGGACTTCTACTTCATCGACCTCGGCGTGCTCGTGCTGACGCTGCTGGTGATGTGGCGCATCCGTCGCTCGCACCTCGGGCGGGTCATCTCGTCGGTCGGAGCGGACGAGGTCGCGGCGCTGGCCTCCGGCGTGCGGGTGCGCGACTACAAGGCGCTGGCGTTCGCGGTCTCCGCGTTCTTCGCCGGGATCGGCGGCTCGCTGCTGGCGCACCAGTACACGTACATCGACACGTCGATCTTCTCGATGCTGATGTCGCTCGTCGTGGTCACGATCGTGATCCTCGGCGGCGTGAACCTGCCATACGGCGCGGTGATCGGCTCACTCATCCTGATCGGCGGACTCGAGGCGCTGCGCTTCACGGATGAGCTGCGCATCGTCGTGTACGGGCTGGTGCTGATCCTCGTCGTGAGGTTTCGGCCCGGTGGAATCCTGGTGAGGAACTCGTGAGCGCCGAAAGAGTGAGCACAGCGGTGGATGCTCTGCTGCAGGTGGTCGACCTGGAGCGACACTTCGACGGGTTGAAGGCGGTCGACGGCGTCTCGTTCACGGTCGCGCCGCACGAGGTGGTGTCGATCATCGGTCCGAACGGGTCGGGCAAGACCACCACGCTCAACCTCGTGACGGGGACGATTCCGGCGAACGGGGGCACGATCATCCTGGATGGCCGCGACATCGGTCACGCGGACACCGCGCGGATCGCGGAAGACGGCATCGGGCGCACGTTCCAGAACGGCCGGGTGTTCGCGACGCTGTCGGTCGCGGACAACATCGAGGTGGGCATCCACTCGACGCTGATCGCGAGCCGTCCGTTCCGGAGGCTCTCGCACGTGTTCCTGCTGCGGTGGATCCCGCTGCTGGCCGAGCTGTTCATCGCGATCGTGGGAACACCGGCGTCGCGCAGGGAGCGCAAGGCGATCGAGAAGACGATCGAGGAGGAGATCCAGCGGTTCCAGGCCCGGCTGGGGACGCGCCGAAACGATCCGGCATACACGCTCAGCTACGCCAACCGGCGCCGCACCGAGATCGCGCGTGCCCTGGCGCTGAAGCCGAAGCTGCTCGTGCTCGACGAGCCGACCGCCGGCATGAACCAGTCGGAGACAGCGGAGGTGCTGGAGCAGTTGCTGGAGCTGAAGGCATCCGGTCAGGCCATCCTGCTCGTGGAGCACAAGCTCGACCTCGTGATGACCGTCTCCGACCGCATCATCGTGATGGATGGCGGCCGCATCATCGCACAGGGGCGTCCGGAGGAGGTGCGCAGCGATCCGGCGGTGATCGAGGCCTACCTCGGACGGCGGCGCGGACTCGGCGGGGAGGTGCTGGCATGACCGCTCTGCTCGAACTCGACGACGTGCACGTCTACTACGGCCCGTTCCACGCGTTGCGCGGCAACACGATCACGGTGGGGGAGGGCGAGATCGTCTCGCTGCTCGGCGGCAACGCGAGCGGCAAGTCCACGACGATGAAGACGATTCTCGGGCTCACACCGGTGAAGAAGGGATCCGTGCACTTCGCCGGGCGCGACATCACGCGTTCCTCCACCAGGCAGCGCATCAAGGCGGGAATCGCCTCGGTTCCCGAGGCACGGCGCGTCTTCCCGCAGCTCACCGTGGACGAGAACCTCCTCACCGGCGCCTACACGCGATCCGACAGGGCGGGAGTGGCCGAGGACCTCGAACGGATGCGCGAGCACTTCCCGCGCCTCGCCGAACGTCGCAGACAGGAGGCCGGCACCCTCTCCGGCGGCGAACAGCAGATGCTCGCGTTCGCTCGCGCCCTGATGAGCAGGCCAAGGCTGATCTGCATGGACGAGCCCACCATGGGGCTCTCGCCCAAGCTTGTCGACCAGGTGCTCGACGAGATCGCCCGCATCAACCGGGAACTCGGCGTGGCCGTTCTCTTCGTCGAGCAGCAGGCGGAGCTGGCGCTCTCGATCGCCTCGCGCGGCTACGTTCTGGCCACCGGTGCCATCGTGCTGGAGGGCGAGGCGCGCGATCTGCTCGATGACCCGCAGATCCAAGAGGCCTACCTCGGAAAGGGACGACAGTCATGACCACAAGCCGACTCGGCTACTTCACCCGGCTTCTCGACGACGTGGAACCGCTGGAGCGCTACCGCAACGCTCTGGCGCAGATCGTGCGCGCCGAAGAGCTCGGGTTCGACACGGCGTGGGTGGCTCAACACCACTTCCACCGCGACGAAGGCGGGCTCCCGTCGCCGTTCGTGCTGCTCGCGCAAGCCGCGGCGCAGACCTCCCGCATCGTGCTCGCGACCGGCATCGTGACGCTTCCGCTGGAGGCGCCGCTGCGCGTGGCGGAGGATGCCGCGGTGCTGTGGCTGCTCTCGGACGGCCGGTTCGAACTGGGCATCGGTTCCGGCGGCACGGCGTCGTCGTTCCCGCCGTTCGGGCACGCTCCCGAGGACCGTCCGGCGATCTACGCCGACCACAAGCAGACACTGCTGCGCGCGGTGTCCGGGGAGGTGCTGACCAGCGACGGCGGTGCTCTGTACCCGCCGGCGCCGCAGCTCGCCGACGCGCTGTGGGAAGCGACGTTCTCCGCGGGCGGCGCTGAACGGATCGGTGGGGCCGGGCACGGGCTCATGCTGTCGCGCACCCAGCCGCGGCGGGAGTACACGGGCCGCGGGTCGGCATCCGACCAGGTCGAGATCGTGGATCGCTACGTCGCAGCACTGCCAGGCGGTGTCGCGCCGCGCGTGATGGCATCCCGCTCGGTGCTCGTCGTCGACAGCGAGGAGGATGCCCGTCGCTGGCGCGCCGAGGGCATCGCTCGCTCGCTGCCCGCACTGCGGGCTCAGGGCGTCGCCATCCCGGAGGCGGACGACGCCGAGCTCGCCGCCTACCTCGACCTGCACATCGGGACGCCGGAGCAGGTTCTGGCAACGCTGAAGGACGACCCGATCCTTCCGCGCGCGACCGACATCGTCGTGCAGGCGCATCCGGTCGATCCGCCGCACGAGGTGGTGCTGCGCTCGCTCGAGCTCATCGCCGAGCAGGTCGCACCGGAACTCGGCTGGGAACACTAGGAGGAAGCATGGCCACCGACGTCATCGACGAGCTCGTCGGCATCCGCGAGGGCGACGAGCTCTTCGACCTGCGCCTGCAGCGGCCGGACGCGAAGCGAAACGCCCAGGCGAGCTACGACGCCCTGTTCGCCTCTGACGAGCTCGAACACGTCTCGCAGCTCGAACGACTCGCGATCGCCTACTGGGCGGTGGCGCTCGCGCAGAGCGACACGGCCTCGCACTACCGCGAGCTGCTCGCTGCCGTCTCGCCGGAGACGCTCGCCGCCATCGATGCAGCCTTGCCTGACGCGATCACCACCGGTCCGTACGGCGACTACCCGGACGGACCGCTCACCGCGGAGAACGTCGCCGGGCCGCACTGGGAGCCCTCGTCCGAGCTGGCGGCTGCGCTCGGCCCGCGGCTCGCGGCCGCGCTGGCGCACACCCACCTGCTCACGTATCGGCCGCGCGACGCATCCGCCGACGCACTCCAGTCGCTGCTGGATGCCGGCTGGTCGACCGCCGGCATCGTGACTCTCTCGCAGCTGGTGTCGTTCCTGAACTTCCAGCTCCGCGTCGTCGCGGGCCTCACCGTCTTGAAGGGAGAGCTGTGATGCCCGAGCAGGTCACCCGTCACTCGTTCGAACGCCCCAACGTGTTCACGCAGGCTCAGCTCGGGTGGGAGGCATGGCTCGAGCCGCTGCCCATCGACGACCTCACCGAGCGTCACTACGCCGGCCTCGTCGACAAGGGACGCGCGAACAGCCCGTACTTCCGTCTGCTCGTGCGCGATCCGGACATCCTCGGCGCCCGCACCCGCACCGACAACGACATCTTCTACAACGAGAAGGGCGGGCTCACCCGCGCCCAGCGCGAGCTCTCCGCCGCGGCGGCGTCGCGCACGAACGGATGCCTGTTCTGCGCATCCGTGCACTCCCGGTTCGCGTCACAGAAGTCGAAGCGGCCCGACGACGTGCAGCGGCTGCTGGATGACGGCACCTCCGCGCAGCAGGACGACCCGCAGTGGCGCGCCACGATCGACGCATCCGTTGCGCTCACCAGGACGCCGAGCGAGTTCACCGCCGAGAACGTGCGGCAGCTGCGCGACGCCGGGCTGGACGATCTCGCGATAGCGGACGTCATCCACGGCGCGGCGTTCTTCAACTGGGCGAACCGGCTCATGCTGTCGCTCGGGGAGCCGACGCCGCCGGCCGAGTGAAGCGGGCGCAGCGCGGCCGACGCACTGAGGCCTCTCACCTCGCCTGGCGTTCGGATGCCTCGGACTGGCTGGTCAGAACCTTGAGGATGTCTTCGACCCGCTCCTTCGCGTCCCCGAACAGCATCTGCGCGTTGTCCCGATAGAACAGCGGGTTGTCGACGCCGGCGTATCCGGCGGCCATCGATCGCTTGAACACGATGACGTTCTCCGCCTCCCAGACCCGCAGAACGGGCATCCCCGCGATCGGGCTGCCCGGGTCTTCAGCGGCCGCAGGGTTCACGGTGTCGTTCGCGCCGATCACCAGCACGACCGAGGTCGACGCGAAGTCGTCGTTGATCTCATCCATCTCGAGCACGATGTCGTACGGCACCCGCGCCTCGGCCAGCAGAACGTTCATGTGGCCTGGCAGGCGCCCGGCGACCGGGTGGATGCCGAACCGCACGTCGATACCTTGCTCGCGCAGGCGGCGGGCGAGTTCGGCGACCGGGTACTGCGCCTGGGCGACGGCCATGCCGTACCCGGGCGTGATGATCACGCTCGACGCGCCTTCGAGCATCGCCGCTGCACCTGCGGCGTCGATCTCGCGGTGCTCGCCGCCGGCGGCATCCGCCTTCGAGGGCGCCTCGATCCCGAAACCACCGGCGATGACCGAGAGGAACGACCGGTTCATCGCCTTGCACATGATGTAGGAGAGGTAGGCGCCGGAGGATCCGACGAGCGCGCCGGTGACGATGAGCAGATCGTTGTTCAGCAGGAAGCCGGCCGCGGCCGCCGCCCACCCGGAATAGCTGTTCAGCATCGAGATGACGACCGGCATGTCGCCGCCGCCGATCGAGGCGACCAGGTGCCAGCCCAGCGCGAGGGCGAGCGCCGTCACCACGATCAGGAGCCACAGCTGCGGCGCGGCGATGTACCAGATCGTGAGACCGACGAAGACGACGAGGGCGCCGATGTTCAGGGCGTTCTTGCCGGGCAGCATGAGCGGCTTCGACGAGATACGGGCAGAGAGCTTGAGGAACGCGACGACCGATCCGGTCAGGGTGACGCCGCCGATGAAGACCCCGATGAACACCTCGCCGTGGTGCACGCCGAGCAGATCCGCGGGGATGCCCGTGGTGTCAATTGCGCCGTTCCAGCCGACGAGCACCGCCGCGGCACCGACGAAGCTGTGGAACAGCGCGATGAGCTGGGGCATCCCCGTCATCTCCACGGTCCGCGCTCGCCAGAGGCCGATGAGCGCGCCGATGATGATCGCGATGACGAGAAGCGTGACGCCGAGCGGTAGGGACGACGAGCCCCACGCGTGAGTGAGCACGACGATGACGGTAGCCACGAGGGCGATCGTCATGCCGATGATCCCGTACACGACGCCCCGACGTGACGTCTGGTGCTTGCTGAGCCCGGCGAGGCTCATGATGAAGAGAAGCGCGGCGACGATGTACGCCGCGTCGGCGACGGCGGTGGCGACGCTCACCGGTCGTTCGCCTTCGTGAACATGGCGAGCATGCGGCGCGTGACGGCGAACCCGCCGAACACGTTGATGGATGCCACGAGCACGGCGACCGCGGCGATCACCTGAACGACGGGGGAGGGGGCCATGATCTGCACCATCGCGCCCACGATGATGATGCCGGAGATGGCGTTCGTGACGCTCATCAGCGGAGTGTGCAGCGCGTGCGCGACGTGCCCGATGACGTAGAAGCCGACGACCACGGCGAGCACCAGCACGAGGAAGTGCTGCGGCAGGGGCGGTGGTGCGAACGCGCAGACCGCGAAGAGAGCGGCGATTCCCAGCGCGATGAGTCCCGTCACCGCGCCCGGCGACATCCGCCGCTTGGGCTCCGGCTTTTCTGTCTCGGTCTTGGGCGCAGCGCTTGGAGCCGCCGCTACCGACACGGGCGGGGGCGGCCAGGTGATCGAGCCGTGACGCACGACGGTGACCGCGCGCTGGACGACATCGTCGAAGTCGATGACGAGCCGGCCGTCCTTGCCAGGCGTGAGGAGCTTCACCAGGTTGAGCAGGTTGGTGCCGTACAACTGGGATGCCTGGGTGGGCAGCCGCCCGGCGAGATCGGTGTAGCCGAGGACGATCACGCCGCCAGGCGTCACGATCCGTTCGCCGGGAACCGAACCCTCGACGTTCCCGCCCTGCGCCGCAGCCATGTCGACGATGACGCTGCCCGGCTTCATACCGGCGACATCCTCAGCGGTGATGAGCCGGGGCGCGGGGCGACCGGGGATGAGCGCGGTGGTGATGATGACATCCACGTCCGCGGCCTGCTCCGAGTAGATCTCGGCGGCGCGACGGTCGTATGCCTCGCTGGTCGCCTTGGCGTACCCGTCGGCCGATTGTTCGACTGCCACGTCGACGGGCAGATACTCGCCGCCGATGGAGCGCACCTGATCGGCGACCTCGGGCCGCGGGTCGGTCGCCCGCACGATGGCGCCCAGGCTGGATGCCGCGCCGATCGCCGCGAGACCCGCGACCCCGGCTCCCGCCACGAGCACCTTCGCCGGCGGCACCTTGCCGGCCGCGGTCACCTGCCCGGTGAAGAAGCGGCCGAACTCGTGCGCAGCCTCGACCACCGCCCGATAGCCGGCGATGTTGGCCATCGAGCTGAGCACATCCATCGACTGCGCACGGGAGATGCGGGGGACGGCATCCATCGCGATGGCGGTGAGGTCGCGGACGGCGAGCGACTCGAGCAGTTCGGGCCGGAGCGAGGGGCTCAGCATGCCGACGATGGTGGCGCCGTCCTTCAACCGGGCGATGTCGTCGGGGCTCGGCGGGTTGATCCGCAGCACGACGTCGCAGTTCCAGGCGTCGGCACGGTCCACGATGGTGGCGCCGGAGTTGACGTACGCGGCATTGGGAAAGGATGCCCGTGCTCCCGCTCCGCTCTCGACGACGACCGTGTAGCCGAGGGCGGCGAGTCTCGCCACGGTGTCGGGGGTCGCGGCGACGCGCGTCTCGCCGTCGGGTTCTCTGACGATTCCCATGCGGAGTGGGCCGATGCTCCGCTCCGATGCGGTGCTTTCCATGATTTGACCATAGGGGAACTTCCCCTGGCGGCCTCGGAGGGCCGAGCACAGGCTCCGGGTGCCGCGGCTTGCGAGAACGTCGCGGCAGCTGTGCTCGTCTTTTCCCGCGCGTCTTGTCCTCCCCAGTGACGACTTCATCGGGTTATCAACAGGGCTGGTCAGGGCTGGTTTCCGTGTCCGGGGAATGTCGGTGGTATGGCCTAGCTTCGAAGGTATGAACGACGTGGATCTGGCACCCGCAGTGCAGGGTGATGCTGCGTTCTGGGCGGAGTTGGCGGATGCGTCGTTGTTCGACGAGTCCGCGGAACTGGCGTTCCTGGACCGGCCGGCCCGCTCCGCGACGGACGGGTTGGTGTCGTGGGCGCGGACGGACTCGGGTGCGGCGTTGATGCGGTCCGTCATTGACGACGCGGTCTCCTCGCAGACGATGGTGAACCTGGAAGCAGCACGGCAACTGTTCGCCATCGGTCGGGCGTTCGAGTACGCCCGCACGGACCCGAGTATCTATGTTCCGGTGGGGGCGACCGAGCGGGATCCGCGGGCGGAGGAGGTGGACTTCGCGGTGCGGGCGGTCGCGTTCGACCTGGCGCAGTGGTTGCACCTGAGTGAGAACACGGTCCGGTCCATGGCCTGGCAGGCCGAGGTGCTGAACACGTCGTTGCCGCGGTTGAAGGAGTTGTTCGTCTCGGGTCGGATCAGCCCGCAGCACGTGCGTGCCGCGGTGGAGTCCTGTACTGGGCTGCCGGATGCTGCCGCGTATGCGATGTTTGACGAGCGGATGGCGGGGATCGTCGAGAAGCTGAACCCTGGTGTGTTTGCCCGTCGGTGTCGCCTGTTGCGGGAACGGTTGTGTGCCGACACTCTGCCGGAGCGGCATGAGGACGCCCACACGAAACGACGGGTGGTGGTGGAGGCGGCCGCGGATGCGATGGCCTGGTTGAACCTCCACGCCTCCGTAATGGATGTGGCGCAGATCGAGGTCGCGTTGACCGCGGAAGCGAGACGCCTGCGCACCCTGCCGGGCGAGACCCGCACTCTGGATCAGGTGCGTGCCGACCTGGCGGTGCAGTGGCTGAAAGGCGACACCACGGGTGCCGGTACACACCGTCGTGGTGGTGCGGGGGTGCGCCCGTTCGTGCTGATCGACGACGCCGGCCGGTTCGCTGAACTCCTCGGCTACGGGCCGATCCCCCCGAAGCAGGCGGCGGCCGCGTTACGCGACGCACCCGCGTTTCGGAAAGTCCTCGCCAGCCCGATCCGTCCGGCGGTGTTGAACCTGGACACCACCCGGTACCGTCCCACCCCGGATCAGAAGACCTGGTTGACGGTGAAGTTCGGGCTGGATGAGGCCGCGGCCCCGTTTCTGCCGGTGGGGATCGTCACCGGGGCCGAAGTGGATCACGTGATCGAGCGCCAGCACGGCGGACCCACGAACGTGGACAACCTGGCACCGTTCAAACCCCGGCTGCACCGGATGAAGACCGTGACCAGAATCCGACTGGACCCGAAACCCGACGGCGGCATCCGCGTGAGAACACCCACCGGATACGACAGCGACCCACCACCCTTCTAACCGAAGCCATTGCTCAGACGGCTGAAACGCGGGGGATCTTGTCCACCGGGTTGCGCTTGGCCAGTTCTGAGAGCGCGCAGCGGGTCAGTGCTGGTGTCGAGTCGGGAGGCGTGGGTAACGTGAACCGCGTGAGCACCGGGGAACGTCCCACGGCGGTGGCCTTCGTCCCCGGCAGTGTGCTCGGACGCGCGATCGGGTAGCCGGTTCGAATGCCGTCCTGGCTCCTGGACCTGCGGATCGATCACGCCGGATTCCTCTTCCCGTTGTACGGGCTCACCCTGGCCACGGCCACCTGTCTGCTGATTGGTCTTCGCATCGGTGCGCGTGGCCGGCTGGCTCGTGGGGCGATCGCGATCGCGCTCGGCGCCGGATGCGGTGCTGTTGCGGCGCTGATGCTGGCCATAACAGGGCTGCAAGTTGACCCGGTCGTCTGCCTTTGGTGCTCTGTCGGTGGAGCGGGGCTCACCCTCGCAGCAGTCGCGCTACGGCGCGCCCAGTGGTGGCGAAGGGTTGCCGCCACGGCGTTCGTGCCGCTCGTGCTGCTCAGCTTCGCCGCTGGTGTAAACGCCGAATACGGGGCCTACCCGTACTTCGGTGAGGCGATCCAGTACATGCCCTTCCCGGCGCTGCCGTCGGCTCTACTGACCCGGCATGTCGGCACGATGGATGCTCGGCTCGGGAACGACTGGCGCGCGTCTTCCGGTATGCCCGGCCACGGGATCGTGGGCGCCGTCGACATCCCGGCCGTGCGCTCGCACTTTCCCGCCAGGGAGGCAGTCGTCTACCTGCCGCCGGCGGCTTTGGTCCGGGAGCCGCCGGCGCTGCCGGTCGTGCTGCTGTTCCCGGGGCAGCCCGGGTCGCCCTCGACCGTGTTCACGTCGGGCCGCGTGGCACAGGTATTCGATGAGTATGCTCGGTCGCACCACGGGCTCGCCCCGATCGTCGTGGCACCCGATCAGCTCGGCTTTCCCGGGCACAACCCGATGTGTGTCGACTCGCCACTCGGCAATGCGGCGACGTACCTGACCGAGGACGTCCCGGCTTGGATCAAAGCTCATCTGCCGGTGGCTACGGATGCGAGCCACTGGGCCGTCGGCGGCTACTCGGAGGGCGGAACCTGCGCGGCCCAGCTCGGGGCCGGGCATCCCGAACTGTTCTCGGCGTTCGTCCCCGTGCTCTCGGAGCTGCAGCCGACTGCGGGCGCGGACACCGTCAACCGGGCCTTCGGCGGTTCACGGCAGCGCTATCGTGCTGCGACACCGCTCGCGTTATTGAGCGCGCATCCGCAAGGCGGACACGACCTCGTGATCTTCGGCACTGGCGCACGCGATCGTCGATACACCTCCTACGCGAAGACTTTGGCGAGCGCGAGTGCCGCAGCGGGCATTCCGACACGGCTGATCGTCGCGCCCGATTCGGGACACAGCTGGACGACGGTGCGCTATGTCTGGCGCCGCGCCCTCCCGGCCATCGCCGACCAGATCGGCCTGGATGATCACAGGAGCCGCGTTGACCGGGGAGGCCCGATGGCTACGGCAGCAGCCGGGTGAGACCCGGGGCCCTGGACCGTATGCACACCCTCCTGGTACGACAGCGACCCACCACCTTCTAGCTGATGCCACCGCTCAGGCGGCGGTAACGCGCAGGATCTTCTCCATCGGCTTGCCCTTCGCCAGCTCGTCGACGAGCTTGTCGAGGTAGCGGATCTTCTGCATCAGCGGATCGTCGATGGTCTCGACCCGTACGCCGCAGATCGAGCCGGTGATCAGGGGTGCGTTCTCGTTGAGGCGGGCATCCGCGAAGAAGTCCTCGAACGTGGCGCCGGACTGCAACCGCGTCTCGAGGGCGGCCTCGTCGTATCCGGTCAGCCAGCCGATCACCTCGTCGAGCTCCGCCTTCGTGCGACCTTTGCGCTCGACCTTGGCGAGGTAGAGCGGATACACCGAGGCGACGGCGGTGGTGAAGATCCTGCTCATGGCTCGAGCCTAACGAGCGGGATGCGGAGAACGCGGCGTCCGTTATGGTGCGTTCATGGTGCACCCGACGGATGACCGAGGCGTCGCACAACGGGTGTTCGCCGTCGCCGACGCGTTCGAGCGCGGCGACGCGCTGACGCTGAGCGACGTCGCGCGCAGGGCCGGCCTGCCGGTCTCCACCACCCATCGCCTGCTGAAGGAGTGGGTCGACTGGGGTGGGCTCGTGCGCGGCGACGACGGGCGGTATCGGGTCGGGCTGAAGCTGTGGCGGCTCGGGGTGCGACAGCCCACGGCCCGCCGGCTGCGGGAACTGGCGCTGCCGTACCTGGAAGACCTGCTCGAGGCGACCGGCGAGCACGTGCACCTGGCCGTGCGCGACGGGCTCGGCGTGATCTACCTAGAACGGCTCTCCGGCCCGGGCGCGATCTCGGTGATCAGCGATGTCGGTGCACGGTTACCGTTGCACGCGACAGGCGTGGGCCTCGTACTGCTCGCGCACGCCTCCCCGGAGGTGCTCGAGGAGGTGCTGGCGGCTCAGCCGCGCAAATTCCTGCCGAACACGCTGACCGGCGAGCGGGAACTTCGGTCGAGACTGGCGAACATCCGCGCCACGGGCATCTCCGTCTCGATCGAGGAGTTGACCCGCGGCGCCTTCTCTGTGGCGGCTCCGGTGCGGGATGCCGGTGGCGAAGTGGTCGCGGCGGTCTCGATCATCGCGCACGCCGAACGGAGGGACGAGCCGCAGTTCGCGCTCGGTGTACGGATGGCCGCCCGTGGCATCTCCGGAGCGCTCGGCGCGCACCCGTAATTGTCTTCCACCCCGTGGAAACCCCTGCTGCACGGGTCACGCCTCCCGGCACGATGAACGTGACCATCCCATCGACGTGAGAGGCATAGCCGGTGCGAACGCAAGTCGCCATCATCGGAGCCGGCCCCGCGGGCCTGCTGCTCGGCCACATCCTGCATCGGGTCGGCATCCAGTTCGTCATCCTCGAGCAGAAGAGCCGGGAGTACATCCTGGGGCGCATCCGCGCCGGGGTGCTCGAGCAGGGCTCGGTCGACATCCTGCACGAGCTCGGACTCGACAGCGATCTGGCCGAGCGGGGGCTCACACACCACGGCATCTACCTGCAGTACGAGGGTCAGCGTCACCACATCGACTTCCTCGACCTGGTCGGACGCACCGTGACCATCTACGGCCAACAGGCGCTCGTGAAGCACCTGCTCGCCGAGCACGATCGCATCGGATCCGACGTGCGGTTCGAGGTCGACGACGTGCAGCCGCACGAGGTCGAGGGTGACGCGCCGTTCGTGACAGCGGTGCACGACGGCGAGGAGTTGCGGATCGACTGCGACTTCGTGATCGGATCCGACGGATACCACGGCGTGTGCCGACCGGCGATTCCGGGCATCCGCGCGCTGGAGCGCAGCTACCCGTACGCATGGCTGGGCATCCTCTCGCACGTGCCGCCGTCCACCGACGACCTCATCTACGCGCTGCACCCTTCAGGGTTTGCGATGCACTCGATGCGATCGCTGGAGGTGTCGCGGCTATACCTGCAGGTCGACCCGGACGAGTCGATCGACGACTGGCCGGATGACCGCATCTGGGAGCAGCTGCAGCTGCGGCTGGGCACACCGGGCTGGACGCTGCACGAGGGCGCGATCAGCGAGAAGTCGATCACCCCGATGCGCAGCTTCGTCGCCTCGACGCTCGAGCACGGCCGGCTGTTCCTGGCAGGCGACGCCGGCCACATCGTGCCGCCGACAGGCGCCAAGGGCCTCAACTCGGCGATCGCCGACGTCGCCCTACTCGGTCGTTCTCTGGTCGCGCGGTACGGCGGAGACGAGGGTCCGCTGAAGAGCTACAGCCGATCCGCGCTGGCCAGGCAGTGGAAGGTGCAGCAGTTCTCGCAGTGGATGACCGAGATGCTGCACGTGCACCGCGAGAGCCCCGACGAGGCGACGAGGGCGTTCCGGTACCGAACGCAGGTCGGCCAGCTTGAATACACCACAGGTTCGCGTCACGCTCAGGCGGCACTCGCCGAGCAGTACGCGGGCCTCCCGTTCTGAGTGCGATTTTTCGAGGTGGATGCATGACAGAGCTCAGTCAGGAACAGATCAGCGCCGAGATCGCCGCGGTGCACGCCGCCGCGGGAACCGGGCCGCTGCCGCCGCACCCACTGCGGGACTTCCGCCCGTACCGCAGCTCGACGCTGAGACATCCGACGCACGAACTCGTGCGTGCCGACCCGGAGGAGATCGAGCTGGTCTCCCCGGCGTTCGGGCACTCCGACGTGGCTCCGGAGGAGAGCGACCTCACAATCCAGCACAGCGGTGAGCCGCTCGGCGAGCGGATCATCGTCGCAGGGCGCGTGCTCGACGGAGACGGCCGCCCGGTGCGGAATCAGCTCATCGAGGTGTGGCAGGCGAACTCCGCCGGCAGGTACGTGCACAAGCGGGACCAGCATCCGGCACCGCTCGATCCGAACTTCACCGGTGTGGGCCGGGCGATCACGGGCGACGACGGGTCGTACCGCTTCGTCACGATCAAGCCGGGCCCGTACCCGTGGAAGAACCACCGCAACGCGTGGCGGCCGGCGCACATCCACTTCTCCCTGTTCGGCTCGGCGTTCACGCAGCGGCTCGTGACGCAGATGTACTTTCCCAACGACCCGCTGTTCGCGCTCGACCCGATCTACCAGTCGATCGTCGACCCGGCAGCGCGGGAGCGGCTGAAGTCGGTGTACGACCACGACCTGAGCGTTCCGGAGTGGGCGATGGGCTACCGGTGGGACATCGTGCTCACCGGCGGCAAGGCCACCTGGATGGAGCCGGAGGAGGGCGACCATGCCTGAGCATGCCGAGTACCTGCAGACGCCGTCGCAGACCGTCGGCCCGTTCTTCGGGTACGCGCTGCCGTACGACGACGGACCGGATGTCGCCTCCCGGGCCGATCCTGACTCGATCCGGCTGCACGGCACGGTGTACGACGGGGCGGGAGAGCCGGTGCCCGACGCGATCCTCGAGATCTGGGGACCCGACGCCTCCGGTGCACCGATCCACGAGCGCGGCAGCCTGCACCGCGACGGCTACACCGTGACCGGCTTCGGACGTGCATCCGTCGACCGCGCGGGGCATTACTCCTTCACCACGGTGCGGCCCGGGGCGACGTCCGAGGGCCGCGCGCCGTACATCCTCGTCACAGTGTTCGCGCGCGGGCTCCTACACCATCTCTTCACTCGCGCCTACTTCTCCGACGACGATCCGTTCCTGCAGACGGTTCCGGCCGAGCGCCGGGGCACGCTGCTGGTCGAGCAGGACGGCGAGCGCAGCTACCGGTTCGACATTCGGCTGCAGGGCGAGGGCGAGACGGTATTCCTCGACTTCAAGGGCGACGGGCGTGGCTGACGCGTTCGACTGGGGCCTGCTCGAGCCCGCAGCGGAGGCGGGTCTCGCGGTATCCGACGACCGCGTACTCGCCGCGATGGTGGAGGTGGAGCGGGCCTATCTCGCCGCGTGGAGCGAACTGCTCGGCGTCGACTCGAGCGCCGAGCTGACTTCGGAGACGATCGACAAGGATGCCCTCCTGCGCTCGTCGAGGCAGGCGGGCGTGCCCGTGGTCGGACTGGTTGATGCGCTCCGCCGGCAGGGCGGCGAGCGGGTGCACCAGGGCATGACGAGCCAGGACGTGCTCGACACCGCGCTGATGATCGTGTCGAGGGATGCCCTGATTCAGGCACGCACGCAGTTGGCGTCAGCGGGTCGTCGGCTCTGCGACCTCGCATTAGAGCATCGGGCGACGACAATCATTGCGCGCACCCTCACCCAGGAGGCCGAGCCGACCACGCTGGGTGCCGCGATCTCCGTCTGGCTGGATGCCGTGACATCCGCTCTCGAGGTGCTCGACGCGGTCACGTACCCGGTGCAGCTCGGCGGAGCGGTAGGCGACGGGAACGCGATGGTGCGCCGCAGCGGAGCTCCTGACGCGGTCACCACGCTGCGCCATCGCGTCGCGGAGGAGCTCGGCCTGACAGACCCGGACCGCTCGTGGCACACCGAACGATCGCCGGTGCAGGCGGTGACGCAGGCGGCCGCGAGCGTGTGCTCTGCGGGTGGACGCATCGGGCGCGACCTCGGCCTGCTCGCTCGTGACGGCCTCATCACACCGAGCCACGGCGGAGGTTCGTCATCCATGCCGCACAAGCACAACCCGGTGGACGCGGTGCTGTTGGTGGCGAACGGCCTGCGCGTGGGAGGAGCGCTGGCGGTGCTGCGGTCCGCAGCCCTCAGCTACGACGCCCGCCCCGCCGGGGAGTGGCACGCGGAGTGGCAGGCGTGGCGGGAGACGCTGCGGCTCGCCGCGGAGAGCGCGAGTCTGCTCGACCACGTCTCCGGCGACCTGGTCGTGCACGCCGAGGGTGCCGTCGCGCAAGCACGCCCGGAGACCGGACCTCGCGCGGCGGATGACAGCGACCTGATCGCGACCGGGCACGTCGTGGATTCCGTGGTGAGCCGGTTCAGCCGAGTCGTGCGGGCGGATCGGGCGACGGGCGGAGGAACGCGATGACGGATGTCCGCCTGCGCGGCTCCATGGTGCCTGCGGAACCGACTGCGACCGGTGCGCCGCTCCTTGTGCTTCTGCCGTCGCTCGGCACGACCGCCGAGCTCTGGGACGGCGTCGTCGCCGAGTTCGCGAGCAGCCCGGACCGGCCGCGCATCCTCAGGGTCGACCTGCCCGGCCACGGCGCATCGCCGGCAGCCAACCAACCATTCACCGTCGGTGATCTCGCCGCCGCCGTGCTGCACGTCGTCGACGAGGTCGGCGGGGGAGCGTTCCACGTCGCTGGCGACTCCCTGGGCGGCACGGTCGCGCTGGAGCTGGCGACGACGGTGCCCGAACGGGTGCTGAGCCTGACCATGTTCTGCTCAGGAGCGGCCATCGGCACCCCGGATGGCTGGGCCGAGCGAGCGGCGCAGGTGCGAGCATCCGGAACCGCATCCGTCGTCGCGGGCAGCGCCCAGCGCTGGTTCGCCCCCGGTTACCTGGACCGGAACCCCGACGGCCCCGGCGGACACGCACTGCGCACGCTCATCGACATCGACGACGAGTCGTATGCGCTGTGCTGCGAGGCGCTCGCGTCGTTCGACCGGCGCGACGCGCTCGCCGGCGTACAAGCGCACGCCGTGATCGTCGCCGGCCTTCACGACGCCGTCACGACGCCGGAGCTCATGCGCGAGCTGGCGGACGCCCTCCCCGTCTCCCGATTCGTGGAGCTCGACGCCGGCCACCTCATCCCGCTCGAGTGCCCGCAGGAGGCGGCGGCGCTGATCGACTCGCAGCTGCACAGAGAGTCGTCGAGCGGCACCGCTGACGAGATCCGGTCAGCGGGCATGCGCGTGAGGCGCGAGGTGCTGGGCGACGCACACGTCGACCGGGCCACCGCGGCGATCACGCCGGAGACGGCGGACTTCCAGGACTTCATCACCCGCTACGCGTGGGGCGAGGTCTGGGCGCGCTCGCAGTTGACCAGGGGAGAGCGATCGATCGCCACGCTCGCCAGCCTCGTGACCGGCGGCCACGAGAACGAACTGCGGATGCACGTGCGCGCCGCCCTCCACAACGGCCTGACCCGGGCGCAGATCGCCGAGGTCATCCAGCACACCGCCCTGTACGCCGGGCTGCCGGCGGCGAACAGCGCACTCGCCGCGATGCGCGAGGTCTTCGCCGAGGAACCAGACGTCGCCGAGGCATCCGACGCATACGACCCGGCCGAGCGCTCCAACGGCGAGCGAGCCGAGCCATCCGAACACACCCAGGAGAACGATGGATAAGACGTACGCCTCCGCCGCCGACGCGGTCGCCGACATTCCCGAAGGAGCATCACTCGCCGTCGGCGGGTTCGGGCTCTCCGGCGTGCCTATCGTGACGATCCGTGCGCTGCTCGCTCGTGGGATCGGCAGGCTGACGGTCGTCTCCAACAACTGCGGGGTCGACGGCTGGGGGCTCGGCGAGCTGCTCGCCGCCGGACGTATCGACCGCGTCATCGCCAGCTACATCGGCGAGAACAAGGAGTTCGCCAGGCAGTATCTCGGCGGCGAGGTCGAGGTGGAGCTGACGCCGCAGGGCACGCTCGCCGAGCGGCTGCGCGCGGGCGGTGCAGGCATCCCCGCGTTCTACACGGCGACGGGAGCGGGCACCGCGGTCTCCGACGGAGGGATGCCCATCCGGTACGCCGCTGACGGCACCGTGGCCGTGGCGAGTGGGCCCAAGGAGCTGCGCCCATTCGACGTGTTCGGGACGCCCCGGGAGTACGTGCTCGAGACCGCGATCCGCACCGACTACGGGCTCGTGCGCGCGGCCGTCGGCGACCGGCACGGCAACCTGCGCTTCGAGAAGTCCACCCGTAACTTCAATCCGCTTGCGGGTATGGCCGGCCGCATCACGATCGCCGAGGTGGACGAGTTGGTCGAACCGGGCGAGCTCGGGCCCGACGACATCCACCTGCCGGGAATCTACGTCGACCGCATCGTCGCACTGACGCCCGAGCAGGCCGCCGACCTGCCGATCGAGAAGGTCACCGAGCGCAAGCGCCCGGGATCAGGTGACGAGTCGCCCGTGCGAGAGGGGAACTGACATGCCACGGAGCCGCGACGAGATGGCCGCTCGTGCCGCGCTCGAGCTCGAGGACGGATCGTACGTGAACCTCGGGATCGGACTGCCCACCCTCATCCCGAACCACCTGCCAGAAGGGGTGCACGTCGTATTGCATTCCGAGAACGGCATATTGGGCGTGGGGCCGTACCCGTGGGAGGGAGAGGCGGATCCGAAGCTCATCAACGCGGGCAAGGAGACCGTGACCGTGCTGCCCGGTGCGAGCTACTTCGACTCGTCCACCAGCTTCGGCATGATCAGGGGCGGCCGCATCGCGACCGCCGTGCTCGGCGCCATGCAGGTCTCCGCGTCGGGCGACATCGCCAACTGGGCCGTACCGGGCAAGATGGTGAAGGGCATGGGAGGCGCGATGGATCTGGTGAACGGAGCCGAGCGGGTCATCGTGGTCATGGAGCACGTCGCCAAGGACGGCTCGCCCAAGCTCGTCGAGCAGTGCACGCTTCCGCTCACCGGCCGCGGATGCGTCGATCGGGTCATCACGGACCTCGCCGTGATCGACATCACCGATGCTGGCCTCGTGCTGCGCGAACTCGCGCCGGGAGTCACCGAGGACAACGTCAAGCGGGCGACCGGTGCCGCACTCGCCGTCGAGTTGGAGAAGACGGATGCCTGAACTCCGCGAGGTCGTGATCTGCTCGCCGCTGCGCACCCCGGTCGGTCGCATGGGCGGAGCGCTCGCACCGGTGTCGGCGCTCTCCCTGGCCGAGACGGTGTTGCGCGCGCTGCTCGAGCGGACCGGAATCGACCCTGCCGCAGTGGAGGGCGTGATCGGCTCCCAGGGGTACCCGACGATGGAGGCGCCCGCGTTCGGCCGGGTCGCCGCGCTGAATGCGGGGTTCCCGGTCACGACCACCGGATATCAGCTGGACCGCCGCTGCGGTTCCGGCCTGCAGGCCGTGATCAACGCCGCGATGGAGGTGCAGACCGGCGCCAGTGACGTGCTCATCGCGCTCGGCGCGGAGTCGATGTCGAACGCGCCGCTGTACACGGAGCAGGGCCGACGTGGCATCCCTGCCGGCGGCCTTATGCTGCACGACGCGCTCGCTCGCGGACGCGAGACCGCCGGCGGTCGATCGTTCCCCACCCCGGAGGGCAACGTCGGCTCCGCCGAACAGCTGCGACGCGATTACGGGATCCCGCGACAGGCGCAGGACGAGCTCGCGTTGCGCTCGCACCAGCGCGCCGTCGCGGCGCAGGCGTCGGGCGCGTTCGACGACGAGCTGGTACCGGTGACCGTGCCGGGAAGACGCGGGGAGAGCGTCGTCGACCGGGACGAGCATCCACGAGCCGACACGTCGCTGGAGGCGCTGGCGGCGCTACGTCCGATCCTCGGTCGCGACGACCCGGACGCCACCGTCACGGCAGGCAACTCGAGCGGACAGAACGACGCGGCAGCGGCTGCGATCGTGACGACCCCCGAGCGTGCCGCCGACCTCGGGCTCACGCCGTTGTTGCGGCTGCGCTCCTGGGCGATCGCCGGCAACGACCCGCGAATCTTCGGGGTTGCGCCCGTGCCGGCGGCGAATCGGGCCCTGGAACGCGCGGGCATCAGGTGGGCCGACCTGGACGTGATCGAGCTCAACGAGGCGTTCGCCGTGCAGGTGCTCGCGTGCCTGGCCGACTGGGGGATCGACGCCGAAGATCCGAGGCTGAACCCGCGCGGCAGCGGCATCTCCATCGGGCATCCGATCGGGGCGACCGGACAGCGGATGCTCGCCACGCTCGCGCACGAACTCCCCGCTCTCGACGGCACGCTGGCGATCGAGACGATGTGCATCGGCGGGGGGCAGGCGCTCGCCGCGGTCTTCGAGCGTGCGTAACTGCATGGCATCCTCGTTCATCGTCATCGGTTCCGGGATCGCCGGCGCATCCGTGTTCTTCGCGCTCGCCCGCCGCAGTGCCGGTGTGACGCTCGTCGACGACGGCGCGGCCGGTCAGGCGACCGCGGCGAGCGCCGGGATCATCCAGCCATGGTCATCCTCGGTCGACGGCCCGTTCTACGAGGTCTACGCGGCGGGCGCCGCGTACTACCCGGAGCTGCTGTCGCATCTGGCTGAGACCGGCGTCACGCGAACCGACTACCGGCGATCGGGATCGCTGCTCGTCAACGCGGATGCCTCGGCCCTGGACGCCGTGCAGGAGCGTCTTGAGACGCGCCGCGCCGGAGCGGGCGAGGCGATGGGCCGCGTCGAACGGATCGACAATGAGCGCGCCCGCGAGCTGTTTCCGCCGCTCGCTGATGGCCTGGACGCCGTCTTCATCGAGGGAGGCGGCCGAGTCGATGGGCGCACCCTGCGAGATGCGCTGCTCGAGGCGGGCACGCGGTGTGGCGGGACGGTGGTCTCGGGCCACGCCACCATCGAAAGGCCGACGACCGTCACCGTCGACGGACGGCGCTTGGCCGCCGACGCGATCGTCGTCGCTGGCGGGGCATGGAGCGCTGGACTGCTCGGAGCGCTCGGCGTGGCCGTGCCCGTGGTGCCGCAACGCGGCCAGATCACGCAGCTGCGCGTCGCCGGTCACGACACCTCGGGCTGGCCAAGCGTGCACCCGCTGTCGCACCATTACCTCGTCGCGTTCGACCGGGGCCGTGTCGCCGTCGGCGCGACCCGCGAGGACGGCACCGGCTTCGACCCTCGGGTGACGGCAGCCGGGCAGCTGCAGGTGCTGAACGATGCGATGAGCGTGGCTCCTGGTCTGGCGGATGCCACGCTCATCGAGACCCGCGTCGGCCTGCGCCCGCTCGCCGACGCGATGCCGCTCGTCGGTGCCGTGCCCGGGCATCCGGGACTGTTCGTCGCCACCGGCTACGGTGCGGCGGGGCTGACGATGGGTCCGCTGCTCGGCGACGCGCTTGCACGGACCATGCTCGGCGAGCACGTCGCGGTACTGGATGCGCTCGCCCCAAGAGACTGGCCGGAGGCGATGGCCCCGTAGCGAGTGCGGTGGTAAGTTTTCGCTCGCCTCGCACAGCGAGGCGGTCCTCACACAACGAAGTGGAAGGAGCGGAGATGAATGGCGAACCCATCCCGGAGGAGTCGCGTCGCATCATGGCGCGGCTGGACCGGATCAGAACCTGGTCGCTGTCGCCGGCGTTTCTGGCGATCATCGGCCTCGGCTTCCTGTTCACCTTCTACGACATCTTTGACATCAACGTGTCGTTCGTGCAGACCTGCACGCAGCTGGTGCACGGATGCACGCCGGAGACGGCGCTGACCTACCTGCCGCTGCCGACGTTGCTGAACCTGCTCGGGTACGTGGTCGGCACGCTGGTGCTCTCGCCGCTGTCGGACCGGATCGGCCGCCGTAACATGCTGCTGATCACGATGCTGATCACCGGTCTCGGCTCGCTGTACACCGCGCTGTCGACCGATTACGTGAACTTCACGATCTCCCGCATCGTCACCGGCATCGGCATCGGCGCGGACCTGGCGATCGTGAACACGTACATCGGCGAGGTCTCGCCCAAGCAGTCGCGGGCGAAGTTCACCACGGTCATCTTCATCATGTCCGCACTCGGCGCCTTCTTCGGCGTCTGGCTCGGCCTGCTTCTGACCACGGCACCCGCGCCATGGCCGACGGGCCTGCCGTTCGCGATGGGCCTGGCGTCCGGATGGCGCTGGATGTATGCGATCGGCGCGATCCTCGCCGTGATCGCGATTCTGCTGCGGTTCCAGTTGCCCGAGTCGCCACGGTGGCTGCTGCAGCGAGGGCGCGTGGCCGACGCGGAGAAGATCGCGGATGACATGGAGGCACGGGCCGCACGCCGTGGCGCACTGGCCGCACCCGTCATGGACGACGTGCCCACGCACTGGCCGCCGGCACGGACCGTGCCGTACGCGGACATCTTCTTGAACCCCATCTACCTCAAGCGGGTCATCCTGCTGTTCCTGCTCTGGTTCTTCGGTTACATCACCGTCTACGCGTACGCCGCCGGATTCACCTCTGTGCTCACCTCGCTGAAGTTCTCGCCGCCGGAGGCCGGCGTGATCGCCGCGGTCGGGACGATCGGCTTCGTCATCGAGGCCATCGTGATGTCGTTCATCGTGGAGAAGCTCGAGCGACGATACTGGCTGCCCGTGGGCACGATCGTGACCTTCATCGGCGCGATCCTCATCGCCGTCGCCGGCAAGTCTCTCGCGGTCGACTTCATCGGCGCGATGCTCATCTTCGCCGGATTCAACCTCTGGGTGTCGCCCACCTACGCGCTGACGGCGGAGAACTTCCCGACCAGGGCGCGCTCGACCGGCTTCGCCATCGTCGACGGCGTCGGGCACGTGGGCGGCGGAATCGGCATCCTGGTGCTCGCACCGCTCATCCCTCAGCTGTCGGTGTTCTGGGCGCTGATGCTGATCTCGTGCTTCCTCATCATCGCGTCGATCATCGCCCAGTTCACGGTGCACACCCGCAACCGGGTGTTCGAGGATGTCTCGCCGTAGGGACCGTGCGCTCAGTGCTCTTCGGCATCCGTGAAGACGTGGAGTCCGTCGCTCTCTGGCACGAAGACGCGTGCGGGATCACCGATCGCGGTCACTTGGTGGAAACCCAATGCCGAGTCGCCGAGGGGGATGTCGCTGAGGAACCGGTCGCTCCTCCCATCGATCACCATCACCGTCGGCGGGTACAGCTGCGGAAGCGGTGGGGGACCCGCCGCGCCCGCTTCCGCGGCGTAGAACCGGCCATCCGCGGTGTTGTACCAGACCTCGTCGGCGCCGCCCGCATCGTGACCCGAGTAGTTCGCGAGAACCCGCCCGGTGGCGGAATCGATCAGCACGGGAGCACCATCGTTGCAGCCGAGGAGCAGTTGACCGCGTTGGCCGACGGCGAGACCGCCCGGGTGGCAGGTCTCGTCGATCGGGAACAGCGCCTGAAGGCGCACGTGCACCGGGTCGATCCGTGCGACCGCACCGGACGGTAGATCGTTGGTCGCACGAATGGACTCGACGAACGAGCGTGTCGACGGATCCCACTGCGGTTGCTCGATGGAGTCTGCTCCGGCTCCCGGGATCACGACGTGCCCGAGTACCCGATGCGTTCCCGCTGCGTCCGGACGAGCGTCGATGAGCGTCACCCACGGGGTGGCAGCGCCGGAGGCGGATGTCGCGTCCGGACTGGTCACCGCGATGATCTGGTCGACGGGGTCGTACCCGATCTCGTCGGCGGTGGGCGCACCGACGGGTATCGAATCGATGATCCGGTAGGGCGCGGTCGCCGAGACGACCTTGACCGCGCCGGATCCGTCACCGGCCCAGATCTGCCCGTTGTCGTCGGCGACCACGCCGGCGGGTCCGCCGTTGAACCCCGGTACTTGCGCGACCAGCTTCAGGCTCCGGCCGTCGATGATGTCGAGCGAAGAGTTCGCCAGGTCGCTGAGGTAAACGCGGCCGGTGCGCTGGTCGCCGAACTCGATGTCGGCGAACAGCGGGCTGCCCGACGGAGTCGGTATCGGGATGACCGACGTCTGCGTGTACGTCGTCCCGCTCCTTCCGGCGTGGATCGCCGCGGCAGAGGCGGCACCACCGGATACCGGAAGGGCAAGGGCCGCGACGCAAGCCAGCACACACGCAGCCCCGAGCGCGGATCGGCGCCCCAGCGCCCGGCCGACTCGCTGTCGGATCCGTTCGTGATCGATCATCGTTGGCCCTCCTTCTCGCCGGCTGTGGCGCGGCCGGTGCCTCACCGTACCGAAACCCGGTGCCCGTCAGTGCGAAGATTTGCGAACATTGTGCGAACTTTCATAGAAAAGAAACATAAGATGGATCCCGACCACTTCAGCTCACCCACCAGCCGTGAGCGACGACGAGACGGAGCGACGATGCCCAACGGACTGATCGATGACGCGAGCCTCCGCGTGCACCCGGAGGGCTTCGCCATCGCCCTCACCATTCCCTGGTACCGCAGCCTGTGGCTGTCGTCGGTCACGACGCTGAGCGTGACGTTCGACGGCGAGGAGGTGCCGCAAGGCGACCTCGCGTTCGAGCTGGACGGCATCCGCTATTCGATCGCGGAGCTGCCGGAGAAGAGCGACGTGATCTGGTATCTGCAGGCGCATCCGCGGCTCATCGCGCGCCGCGACACCCCGATCGGACTCGGCGAGACGCACGACGTCGTCATTCACGGCGAGCTGCGGCTTCCGTACATGCAGATCGCACCAGGACAGGACGGCGGCCCGGGGCTGTACGTTCCGAACATCGTGCATCAAGCGTTGACGCTGACCGCCACGGACCGCGATGCGCCACCGCCTGCCATGGAGACCGGCGTCGCCGCTCCGCCGACGGCCAGCGAGGCCGACCCCTTGCGGCTCGGCCTCACGCTCTACTCGGCGAGCGCCGAGTTCCGTGCCGGATGGTTCGACTTCGACGCACTGCTCGACCGAGTGGCCGAGCTCGGCATCGGTCCTGGCATCGAGATCGTCGCCTCGCAGATGGTCCCGACCTATCCCGTCGTGTCCGACGACTTCGTGCGAACCTGGCGTGCGGCGTTCGATCGGCACGGCTTCGACGCCAGCGCCTTCGGGGCGAACCTCGACATGGGCAGGCGCCGAGACCGCGACATGACACCGGACGAGGAGTTCGAGTTCAGCGAGCTGATGTTCCAGGGCGCCAAGAAGCTGGGATTCCCACTGGTGCGCATCCAGTCGGCGAAGCCGGAGCTTCTGCGCCGCCTGCTGCCCATCGCTGAACGCCTCGAGCTGAAGCTGGCCTACGAGATCCACGCGCCGATGGGCCCGAACGCCGAGCCGATCCAGAGGGTGCGGGAGACCTACGCGGAACTCGACTCGCCTCTGCTCGGCTTCGTCGCCGACTTCTCCGCCACGATGCACTCGATGTCGCCGACGCTCCTGCGTGCTGTGCGTCGAGCAGGGTTGGACGATGAGGCGGTGCAGCGTCTGCAAGACGTCTGGGCGACGGATGCCTCCATGCGAGAACGCCAGGACGAGTTCATCGGCTACCTGCGCGCTCGCGACTTCGATCCCGGCCGCCTCGGATCGTTCGCCCACCTCGCGTTCAACATGCATGGGCACGTCGATCCGCACGAGTGGTCCGAGATCATGCCGCAGATCCTCCACGTGCACGCGAAGTTCTACGATATCGACGAGAACGGGCAGGAGCCGGCGATCGACTATCCCGAACTCGTGCGAGTGTTCGTGGACGGCGGTTACCGCGGGTACTGGTCGAGCGAGTGGGAGGGTCACGCGTTCGCCGAACTCGGCGAGGTCGATCCGCTCGTGCTCGTGCGTCGGCAGCACGACCTCATCCGCCGTTCGATGCGTGCGCTGCAGCCGGCCTCATGAGCGCCCAGGGGTTCGACATCCGTTCGCTGCCGCTGCCGGATGCTTTGCGTTGGCTGCGCGAGAACGGCGAGCCGATGGACCCGCGCGACGACGTCGACACCGAATCGCTGCGGCGGCGCTTTCCGCGTCTGGCGCGCGTGCACGCGACCGACCTCGTGATCGAGACGCCGCACGGAGCCCAGCCGGCGCGCGTATACCGGGACGACACGGTTACCGCTACCGGGCGAGGCCTCGTGTGGGTGCACGGCGGCGCTTTCATCGGTGGATACCTCGACATGCCCGAGTCGAACTGGGTCGCCCTCGAACTCGCCTCGCGAGGCATCCCGGTGCTCGCACTCGACTACACGAAGTGCCTCGGCGACGTGCACTTCCCGGTTCCCTCCGACGACGTTCTGGCCGGCTGGCGGTTCGCCAGGGAGAACTCGACGGCGCTGCTCGGCGTCGATGCCGGTGCCCTTCTGCTCGGTGGAGCGAGCGCCGGTGGAAACCTGGCCGCTGGGGTGGTGGCGCGGCTGCGGGATGCCGGCGAGGACGTCCCGGCGGGGCTCGTGCTCGTCTACCCGGCGCTTCATCCGGATGGCGCACATCCCCAGGCGATACCCGATCCACGTGCACCCCACGAGCAGCTGTCGCTGAACTATGCAGGCTCCGCCGAGGCGCTCGGCGACCCGCACGCCTTCCCCGGGCTCGGCACAGCGGACCGCTTTCCGTCGACGCTGATCGTCGCGTGCGAACTCGACGGACTCCGGCCGTCGGCAGAGGCGTTCGCGCAGCTGCTTGACGCATCCGGAACTGATGTTCGGCTCCACGTGGAGCCCGGGGCGGATCACGCGCACATCAACGAGCCCGCCGACCCGGCCGCACATCGCACGCTCGAAGAGATCGCAGAGTGGGTGTGCCGATGACGCACGAGCCATTGGAACGACTGCGTGTGTCGCGTGACGGTCGTCGGCTGGAGACCGCGTCCGGACGTCCCTTCTTCTACCTCGCCGACACCGCGTGGACCCTCCCGCAACGCCTGAAATGGGATGACGCCGACTACTTCATGCAGCGCCGGCGCGAGCAGGGCTTCACCGTGCTGCAGATCGTCGCCCTCGACCCCGAACGCGACGAGCAGATGCGCGATCCCGCCGGCCATCCTGCCTTGATCGACGGAGACCTGAGCCGCCCGAATGAGCTGTACTTCAGGTACCTGGATCGCGTTCTCGACCGGGCAGAGGAGCTGGGCTTCTACGTGCTTCTGCTTCCCGTGTGGGGACAGCTCGTCGTCGGCGAGAGCTGGGGCGGGAAGACCTTCCCGCGCACGGTCACGAAGGAGAATGCATACGCGTTCGGCGAGTGGATCGGCGAACGCTACCGCGGTCGCACGAACCTCATCTGGTGCCTGGGCGGCGACCGGCAGCCGATCCACAACGGCACCGACTACTGCGACGTGTGGCGGCGGCTCGCGGAGGGGATCGGGCATGGCGTGACCGGTGAGGACTGTCGGTGGAACGTGCCGTCCGCCGCCTGGGATCGCCTTCTCCTGACGTACCACACATGCTTCGAGGTCGAGACGGGTGAGTTCTCGACGATGTCCTACTGGACCGACGAAGAGGCATGGATCAGCTTCATCGCGCTGCAGTCCGGGCACGGCCGCGAAACCCGCAGCTACGCGGTCGTCCGAAAGGAATACGAGCGCGAGCGCATCCTGCCCGTCCTCGACGCCGAGCCCGCCTACGAGCGCATGCCCATGAACTGGCCGCAGCTGTTCCCGCTCCACGACGACTGGATCGTGCGGATGCGGGCCTACTGGAACCTGCTCGCCGGCGCGTTCGGCCACACCTACGGTCATGCCTCCGTGTGGTGCATGATCTCGGAGAAGGAGCGCAACGAGGTGCTCAGCACCAGCTGGTTCGAAGCGCTGTCTCATCCGGGTGCCGGGCAGATGGCGATCCTCCGTGGCTTCGTCGAAGCGATGGATGTCTCCGATTGGGTTCCTGCCCAGGGCGTCCTGGCGCACGATACGACCTGCGCGGAGGACTGCGTCGATCATCACCGTCAGGCGGCGATCGGGCGGGACGGGCAGTTCCTCATCGTGTATTTCACCGACGGTGGCAGCGAAACGGTCGACCTGGCGGCGCTGGCGCCCGGCATCGAGTATCGCGGGGCGTGGTTCGACCCGCGCACCGGGCAGCTCGACGGGGAGCCGTTCCCGGTTTCGGTCCGCACGAGCCCTGAGGCCAGCGGCACCGTGTTCACGGCACCGACCACCGGGCCCGCGTGTGACTGGCTCCTCGTGATCACCTCCCGTGCGGAGCAGCTCGGCCGGCTCGGGCGTCCGCGAACCTGGGGCGAGACAGCGGAGGTTCCGGCCATGTCGATGATCTGGGCCGAATAAGCACCCATCGCGGCATGCCCGACGACGGTGAGGTACGAGCACGAGCCTAGGAATACCCTGTACGGTCGCGATCGGGAGGCATGACGCCGCGGGATGGTGCGCGGTAGGGTCGTCCCCGAATCGCCTTTCTCGCCCGGGCGGCGATGCCATTGCCCGTGCTTGTCGGCTTCCGCCTAATCAAGCGCTACGGGCCAGGCAGTTGCCAGTTCATCGGCGGGTGGTTCCGTGACAAAGGGCGGTTCCGCCCCGAACTGTCTGGTGAGCCCCGGAGTGTTCGGGACGTATCTCGCCCAACCCGGCTCGCCGTATCGCGCGAAGGACGACCAGGCTTCGATCAGCTCGTCTCGAACCGCGATGTTCTCGGCGCTGTCGAGCGCGAGCATCGCGAGGGCATCGAACACATAGATCTGGTCCAGGCCATGCGATGCGCCGACCTCATCACCGATCGGGGTGGCGCTGAACAGATACGACCAGGCGTTACCCCCTGCGTTCGCCTGAGCGGTCGCGAGGTCGGACGCCGGACGACGATAGATGGCATCGGTGAGAAACTCCGACCGGAGTGCTACGAGGTCGGCCGGCTTCTTGTCCCGTTCGGCCTTGCGACGATATGCGTCGAGTACTGTGCCCGGGTCGATGCCGGGGATCTTGGCCATTTCGGTGCGAAGGTCCGAAGCGCCGGTTGGACGGAAAGGACGGCCTGATGGCGGGCGGAATGCTCGCGTCTCGTCGCGATTCGCTCCGATGAGGAGCGGAATATGCGAGACCCGTCCGCTCCGGACCGCTGCAAGTGGATCCTCTGCAAGGATCAGGCCATCCAGAACAACGCCCCAGGCGCGGCCGCCAGGAAGGTTCCGGTCACCGATATCACCCGCAATCACAGTGCGTTGTGCGGTGACGATTGCTTCAGCATCCTGCTCCAGAAAATCTGCGATCGTCGTGACGCCGAGATGGTCGAGGAGGTCGCATGCGATGGCATGTGCTGTCTCTACCGGGTACACGCGCCCAGCGCTTCCGCTGTGCAGGATCGCACGGTCGAAGCAGGATACTCCTGGCGGCATCGCGAGGAGTGAGCCAATCGAAAAGGCACCAGCCGATTCGCCCGCCACTGTGATGTTGTCGGGAGCACCGCCGAAGCCTCCGATGTTCTCGCGCACCCAGCGGAGCGCTGCAAGCTGATCCTGCAGGCCGAGGTTGCTGGAGGCGAGCCACTCCTCACCGCCGATCCCGGCCCAGTAACCGAATCCAAGGGCGCCGACGCGATACGGAATGCTGACGACGACGCAATCGGTGAGGCGGGAAAGCGCGGCACCATCCGTTCCCGGAGGTGTTGCTGTGCCACCTTCGAATCCGCCACCGTAGATCCAAACGATGACCGGTCGGCGCCCATGGAGCGAGGGCGTCCACACGTTCAGGTACAGGCAGTCCTCGCTCGTCGCCAGGGGCAGATGGTGAAGCGCGGCCAAGAGCTCCGGCATTGTCGTCGGTGGAGTGACGAGGCGGCCCTTCTCATCGAAGACGGATGCCGGTGTTTCGGCGAGCTGAGGGGGCCCGGCCTGCATCGGCGCTGCCCGGAACTCCAGCGCTTCGACAGTCTCATCTGACGGGTGGAGCGGTTCGGGTGGACGGAGTCGGCGCGCACCGATCGGCGGCTTCGCGAACGGAATGCCCGCGAATTCCGCCACGTCGTCCTCGTTGCGCCGCCCGATATAGCGAACGTCACCCACGTTGACGGAGATGGAACCGGTGTTCATGATCGTGGGTCCTCGTTATGTCGGAGATCGGGTCAGGCAGTTCGACTTCGAGTAGCGATGAACTCAGACACTTCCCGTGAGGGTCGAGATTCAGCGTGCGAGTGACGCCGCCACCGAGGGCACGGGTCATGACAAACTTCACGGCCCCCAGGCTCGGGACAACGTAGCGGACGACGTCGCCTTGTACGACTTCTCCGAAGTGGGCTCGGACGCGTTCAACCGTGAGCTCGTTCACAATGTGCCCGTAATCACGCAGGTCGTAAGCGATCACCGTGATATCCGATGTGTCGCCCTTGTCGCCTGCCCGCGCATGCGCGATCTGGTGAAGTTTCACGGAACCCGCAACACCTCGACGTGCGATTCTGGCTTGTCGCGCGGAATCAGAACGGACACGATTCCGATGTCTTCCTCTGCCGAGCGCCATGCGCCTCCTCCGCCGGCCGGCCCATTCAGCCAGAGAGCCGTCACTTCCCTCCCGGCTCGTCGGGCGTCTTCAAGGGTCGCCGTGCGCACGGCCAGCCGAACGCGTACCTCGGCAGGCTCGGCGAAGTGCTGGTCGGTTGGGCCGCGTCGCACCGAATCGATACCCATCAGGTCGTACGTGGCCTCGTTATCGGCGAGCCCGATGACATCCATGCGGTGCCGCAGAATATCGATCGCCTTTCGGGCCCGCGCGAGGGCGTTCAGGCCGGAATAGGAGATCTGCCCTTCGCCGATATAGCTGTCTCGATACCCGACCGAGACCTTCAGAGACGTAGGGCGCGCGGTACCCTTTATCCCCTCGACCTGGACTCGATCAGGAGCCGTCTGAGTGAGTGTGGCGTCCGAGAAGTCGGCGACTACGTCCGGTGTCACGTAGCGGGAAGGGTCATGAACCTCATAGAGGAGCTGCTCGGCAACCGTTTGAGTGCTGACCATGCCACCCGTCCCAGGCAGCTTCGTGATGGTGAGAGACCCATCGGAGCCGACCTCTGCGATCGGGAAGCCGAGCGCCTCGAGCCGGGGCACATCTTTTCGGCCAGGGTCAGCGAAATACCCGCCGGTGACCTGTGCTGCACATTCCAGTAGGTGGCCAGCGGCCGTCCCCCTTGCCAGCAGGTCCCACTCGTCGTGCCGCCACTCGAATTCCTGCAAGATCGGTGCGAGGAAGAGGGATGGGTCAGCGACGCGGCCGGTGATGACGACGTCCGCTCCTTCCTTGAGTGCGTCGCATATCCCTTCCGCTCCCAGATAGGCGTTCGCGGACAGGATGCTGTCTCCCAGCTCCGACGCTCTGCCCGGACGCTCGAGCAGCTCGTAGTCGTCGGAGCGAACATGGTGCAGAACGTCATCGCCCGTCACTACCGCGACAGTGAGCCCGTGCAGGCCGAGTTCATGCGCGATCCGCACCGTATGATGTGCTGCCTCCTCCGGGTTCGCTGCTCCCATGTTCGTGACGATGCGCGTGCCGTTTCGTCGTGCAGGCTCAAGAACGGCTCGCATGCGTTCCTCGAGCCATTCGTTATAGCCCGCCCGCGGATCTTGGAGCCGATCACGTTGGGCGACGGCGATGGAACGTTCGGCAAGACACTCGAAGACCAGGTAGTCGAGGCGCCCACGCTCCGCCAAGTCGACGGCCGGGTCGATCCGGTCGTCCGCGAAGCCGGCGCCGGCACCGATTCGAAGTGTTCTCATCGGCTCTCCTTCCGAACATCGACAATGCTGCCGGACGGCGACATGCGTTTCAAGAAACAAAAACTCATGCGGCAATAATCGATGGTTATGGAACCTACAATCTCGCAGTTGAGGCTTGTCGCTCTAGTCGGCCGCACGCACTCCTTCACGGAGGCTGCGCGTCAGGCGAACCTCAGCCAGCCCGCGTTGAGCAAGGCGATTCGTGATCTCGAGCGGCGGCTGGGACTGCCGCTCTTCGATCGCGAGTCCCGACCTGTGATGCCGACGCCCGATGGGTCGCAGTTCCTCAGCGTGGCGGAGGGCATCGTTGCCGAGTTCGACAAAAGTCTCGGGCGGTTCGCCGGATACAGGGCCGGGCTCTCGGGTTCGTTCATCGTCGCGGCGCTCCCGTCGGTGACCGCCGGCCCGTTGCCTGGACTGCTTGGTGAGTTCCTGGACTCCCGCCCAGAGGCGCGCATAGATGTCATCGATCGCAACGCAGCCCAGGTGTCTGAGCTGGTCATGAATGGTGACGTCGAAGTCGGTCTGACCGAAATGCCAAAGGACGAGGCGAGCCTTCGAGTCCTGCCGTTCGGTGCGGATGAGATGGTTGCGGTCGTACCGACCCGGCACCGGCTCGCTCGCCGAACCGAGATCGAGTGGGCGGAGCTCGCGGAGGATGTCGTTCTTCAGTTGCCGGAAGGCAGCAGCCTCCGGCGCATCAGCGACGCGGCCTTCGCGTCGTCCGGAACGGGAATAGACCGGAGCCGTCAGGTAGGATCCGTCGCCGCGGCAGCTGCGATGGTGGCTGCGGACCTCGGAGTGGCTGCTCTCTCGCGCACCGCGCTGTCGCTCGCGCGCGCGGAGGTGGCCACTGTCCCGTTGGCCAACCCGAGCGTCGCCCGGCAACTTGCGATTATCACCCGACAAGTGCCCGCACTTTCACCCGTCGCCGCGGAGTTCGTGGCTTTCGCCTCATCGTCGCTGCGAGCCTCGAACCGATCGACATAACCAGAGGTTATCCAAAGATGAAACAATTTACCTTGAGCGTATGGAACGGAGGGTGCAAGGCTTCCCGCGAATGCTCGGCGCAGAACCGCGCCGGTAACAGGCAGAAGGGAAGCATATGAATCGCCACAGCAAGTCGCGCGCTCGGCTCGTGTCGTCGACGGCTCCGTTCGTCATCGCGGTGCTAGCGCTGACCGGGTGCTCGGAATCCAGCGCGTCATCGAAAGGCAGTGAACCGCAGACGATCTCCTTCGCCTTCGGCGCAGCAAGCAACCAGGACAAGGCGATTTACACGGGCCTCGCCCGCTCGTACACGGAGACGCACAAGGGCACCACCATCGACCCGCTGAACCTGCCTGCGGAGAGCTATGCTTCTGCGCTCGTGACTCGGCTGCAGGGGGGGACTGCGCCGGACGCCTTCTACATCAACGGCGGGTCTGGCATGTCAGATTCTGTTGTCCCGTTGGCAAAGGCGGGTCTGCTACTGAGACTGACCGACCCTGAAGTTTCGTCGCACATACCCAGCGCGCAGAAGGATCTCTGGACATACAACGGCAGCGTGTACGGAGTACCGATGACCACGGGAGTCGACGGGGTGATCTACAACCAGGACCTGGCAAAGTCGATAGGCGTGAACATCGATGCGTCTACGAGCCTGGACGGCGTCATCAAGCAATGCGCGATTGCGAGAGCCCACGGGAAGACCGTCTACGGCCTTGCCGGCTCGACGTATCAGAACAATGGCTTTCTGGCAGTCGGCATCGCCACGTCCACCGTCTATGGTTCCGA
The DNA here is from genome assembly GCF_051954055.1 of Humibacter sp. Classification (NCBI taxonomy): domain Bacteria; kingdom Bacillati; phylum Actinomycetota; class Actinomycetes; order Micrococcales; family Microbacteriaceae; genus Humibacter; species Humibacter sp. The sequence continues at coordinate 43,837 of NZ_JBQCIE010000099.1, forward strand.
CAAGAACTGGAACGAGCAGCGAACACAAGGGAAGGTGACATTCGCTGGGACGAAAGGCTGGGTGGAGGCGCTCACGTACATCAAGAAGATGTACGACGCAGGGTGCTTCCAAGACGGCGCGGCGAGTGCAGGCTTCGATGCGCTCACCAACGGTGCCACGTCGGGGACGATTCTCGGGTTCTTCGCACCCAGCGGATCTGCGAAGGAGATCATGGATGCCGCAGGCGGGCATGTCAAGCTCAACATCCTGCCGATCGCGGGGCCGGCAGACACTAGGACGTACCTGTCCCTCAGTGCGGACTTGGGCATTTCGGCCAGCGCCAAGACGAAGAGCCCGAAGCTGACGGAGGACTTTCTCAAGTACGTTGTCTCGGACAAGGGCCAGAAGTACCTTGCGGATGCTTCGGGCACCATCCCCGTCTCAACTTCGCTGTCTACCTCTTTGCTTCCGCAGTATTCAGGCGTGAAAGGACTCATCAGCGCGGGTCGTGTTCGGGGAAATGGGTCGGATGCCTGGTCGAACCCGAAGGTGTACACCGACTTGGGCACGGGGGTCCAGGGCATGCTAACGGGCCAGATGACCCCTCAGCAGGTGTTGAAGCAGATGGATGCCGACTGGGGCTGACCCGTACCGCATCGCTCATCCGCCACGACCATGCTCGACACGACTCGGGTCACCCTGGCGCAGAAGGCCTCGAACGTCTCGGGTTCGTCCGACCAGAACCCGGCTCCGTACATCGTGCGGAACGCACACGACTCGTAGACGACGCGAGCCGCGGACAGCGCAGCGGCGTCGTCATCTGAGGGCAACGCTTCGGCGATGCGTGTCTGCAGACGACGCGAGGTCTCGGCACCGCGCTCGAGCAGCCAAGGGTCTTCGACCGCCTGCCGGATCACGGCACGGAGCAAGGGGGCGTGCCGGTCGAAGACCGTCGGGGGGGGGCAAAAACCCCCCGCGCCAACACCCCCCAAA
>NZ_JBQCIE010000100.1:0-4132 GCF_051954055.1 Humibacter sp.
CGCTTCGGGCACGCCACAGCGCTCGACGACGTCAGCCTCGACGTGCGTCCTGGCGAGGTAGTCGGCCTCATCGGCGCGAACGGCGCAGGCAAGACCACCTTGCTGCGCATCCTGCTGGGGCTCGAGCGGGCCGACGAGGGCGAGTCGACGCTCTTCGGCGCTCCGCCGAGCAACGCGTCCCGCCGCCGGCTCGGCTACGTTCCGCAGGGCCTCGGCCTTTACACGACGCTGAGCGTGCGCGAGAACGTCGCGTTCCTCTCCCGCGTCTACGACGTGCCGCGGCCGGAACTCCCGGGGCCGCTCGAGGCCGTGCGCTCTGCGGTCGTCGGCGAGATCGGACTCGGCCGACAACGGCAGCTCGCGTTTCTGATGGCCCTCGCGCACGAGCCGGAACTGCTCGTGCTGGACGAGCCGACGTCGGGTGTCGACCCGCTCGCCCGCGCCCGGCTGTGGGATGTCATCCACGAGCAGGCGGAGTCCGGCCGCGCCGTCATCGTGACGACGCACTACCTGCAGGAGGCCGAGCAGTGCACCAGGCTCGCGCTGCTCTCCCAGGGACGGATGGTCGGCTCGGGTACCGTCGACGACCTCACCAGGGGCGCCGTGGCCGTGCTCGTCACCTGCGACGACTGGCAGCGCGCGTTCGACGTCTTGGACCGCTCCGGACTCCCGATCATGCTGAGCGGGCGAGGCATCCGGGTCGCAGGCAGAGCCGATGCGGGCGGTGTCGATGCCCTCCGCCAGCGCGTGGCCCGGGCGCTCGGCGGCACCCGGGCGAGCGTCGAGCCGGTGCCCGCTACCCTCGAAGAGACCATGGTGCTGCTGGATCGCGAGACGCAGGAAGCCCCGGCATCCCGCCTTGCACAGGGAGTCGTCGCGTGAGCGGACGTCGGCCGGGCAAGTCGACAACCCGCCAGGAGCTTCTAGATGCCGCGCGCGAGGTCTTCGCCGATCGCGGCGTGGACGGCGCCACGACACGGGAGATCGCTCAGCGTGCCGGCGTGGACCCGGCGATGATCGCGCACTACTTCGGTTCGAAGGGCGGACTCTTCGATGCGGTCACGGCGCTGCAGGTCGATCCGCGACAGGTGGTCGCTCCCGTGCTCGAGGCGGATCCTGAGGATGCAGCACGCCAGCTGCTCACGGCGCTGCTGCGGGTGTGGGACGCGCACGCCTCGGTGCTCACGGCGGTGCTGCGCAGCGCCACGCGCAACAAGGCGCTCGCCGCCCAGATGCGCACGTTCATCCTGGAGCGGGCCGTCGGCCCCGTGGCGGCCCGGTTCGCGCCCAGCGCGGAGGAGGTGGACGTGCGTGCGGCGCTGCTCGCCAGCCAGATCGCTGGGCTGGTTCTCACGCGCTACGTACTGCGATGGGAGCCGCTGGCATCCGCCGACCCCGACTGGATCGTCGACCACATCGGTCCGACCGTGCAGACCTACCTCACCGGCCCGTTGCCCGCCCCTCCCGCTGGTTGAGTAGCCCGCGAAGCGGGCGTATCGAAACCAGAACCAACGGTGGGCCTATCGTGAGAACGACGACTCGAGGAGGTTTCATGCAGACGGTGGTGCAGTACACGCGGTTCGGCGGTCCCGAAGTGCTCGAGGTGGCCGAATACCCCGACCCGACGCCCGGCGAGGGCAAGGTGCTGATCGACGTGCGCGCTGTCGGGGTGAACCCGATCGACTGGAAGCTGCGGCAGGGCATCCGGCCGTCCGACCCGATCGAGAAGCCGCGTCGCCTCGGCAACGACGTCTCCGGCGTGATCACGAAGCTCGGCGAGGGCGTCGACGGCTGGTCGGTGGGGGACGAGGTCGTGGTGCGCGGTGCGTACGGCGCCTACGCGAGCGAGCTCGTGGCATCCGTCGGCAAGCTGGTGCGCAAGCCCGCGAACGTGTCGTTCGAGGATGCCGCCGCGCTCGGGATTCCGGCCGGTACCGCGTATCAGGCGCTTGCGTCGCTCGGCGTGGGCGACGGCGATGTGCTGCTCATCCACGGTGCGTCCGGCGCGGTCGGGCAGGCGGCCATCCAGTTCGCGAAGCAGCGTGGTGCGACCGTGGTGGGCACCGCGAGCGCCCGCAACCTGGACCGCATCCGCGAGCTCGGCGCCATCGCGCTCGAGTACGGCGATGGTCTCGAGGAGCGCGTCCGCGAGGCCGTGCCACGCGGGGTGGACTATGTGCTCGACATGGCGGGAACGGATGAGGCGCTGAAGACATCCTTCGACCTCGTCTCGGATCGATCGCACATCGGCACGATCGTCGTCGGCGCCAAGGCCGCTGAGCTCGGCATCAAGGCGTGGTCGGGCGGGAGCCCTGTGCCGCTGACCGAGGAGGAGGAGGCGCTGCGCGCCGAGGGCCTCGAGGCTGCACTGGCCGGGCTCGCGGACGGCACGTTCCAGGTCGAGATCGGGGCCAGGTACCCGCTGAGGGATGCCGCCGAGGCGCACCGCGCGGGCCAGGCGGGCGAGGTGCGCGGCAAGATCATCCTCGATCCAGCCGGCTGAGAGCCCTAGTCCTCCCGAGCGTGCTGGGTGGCGAGGTGCTCCCAGTCGTGCTGGAAGATGCCGTCGTAGTACGCGGCGACGCGGGCGCTGTCGATGATGACGCCCGCGTCGCGGTTCTCCAAGGTTCCCGCGGTCGACCAGTTCTGGCTGCTCACGAGGGTGCGTGATCCGTCGACCACGATGCCCTTGTTGTGCACGTTGTTCTGCAGTCTCACGTTGTGAACCACGTCGAGTCCGAGTTGCTGGAGCTGTTCGAGGTATCCGGCGCTCTCGAACTCGCTCATGATCACGCGCACCTCGACCCCCGCCTTCTGCCGGGCGATCACCGAGTCGATGAGGGCGGAAAACGGGGCGGAGGCGTCGGTGGGCTTCGACGGCGGCTCGATGTACTGGAACTGCAGGTGCAGGGACGTGGATGCCGACTCGATCAGCGCGCGCACGGCATCCACGTAGACGCCAGGGTCGGGCGTGAGCACCGGGGTGATGGTCACCTGGTCGGTGATCGTCTCGGCGGCCGTGAAGTGATCGAAGGGTGGCGTCTCGGCCAGCGGCTGCGCGAGCAGCTCGGTCTCGAGCGCGGCCGACGCCGGTGCCTGGTGCTGCTCAGCGACCGCGTAATCGTGCTTCATGTACGACTCGAACGTCTTCGCCAGTGCTGCGTCGTGGATGACGACGTGCCAGTCGCGATCGCGGGTCCGGGCCTCTGCGGCGTCGCCCGGGTTGTGCACCGGGTCGATGTCGGGCTGGTTCGAGTTGTTCCAGTTGCCGCTGGAGAGCCAGACCGTGTTCGAGTCCCGCACGGCGACCTTGATGTGGTACGCGGACGGGAAGATCCAGGCGGATGCGTGCGGGTCGGCACGCTCCAGTGCCCACGCCTGCTCGAAGGTGCTACCGAGTGCCTTCTTCAGGTTCGCAACGGTCTGGTCATCCGTCTGATCGGCGGTCGGGTTCTTGGCCGGATGGTCGAGCACGAACACGACCTGCTTGCCGGCCACCGCCGTCTCGAACCGGTCGAGCACGTGGGCGGACGTGAAGTCGTAGAGCCCGACCGTGAGCGACTTCTGCGTGCCGGCGAGGAAGGCCGAGAGCACCGCCCACCCCGAGTCCGGGCTGGCGCTCAGCTCGAGCTCGATCTCGCCGCTCACGGGTTTCAGCGGCGTCGCCGGCGGTGCCGTGTAGGCGAGGCGCTCCTTGGCCGGCTTCGCGAGAGTCTCGGTCGCCTCAGGCGGGGGTACCCGCGCGAGGGTGCGTTCGGTGTCGAGAACGCGCTCGTCGGGGAACACGGGAACGCCGCCCTGATCCGGAGCGGGCGGAGGCTCCCGGAGCTCTGCACGAGCTGAAGGAGCCGCGAGCTCCGCGAGCTGCGCTGCCTTCGCGGGCGAAGCCGTCCGCACGTCGACCGGTACTCCGTCGAGGGTGCCGGGAAGCTCGGATGCCCCGGCATCCGTCTGCGCCCGCTCGAGAACGGATGCCACGGCATCCGTTCGGGACGCGACGGTCACGACGATCGCGCGTTCGTCGGTGATCCAGCCATCCCGCATCCGGAACCCCGGTCGCACGCTCAGCACGCCGGGCATCCGGAGACGGTCGAGGTTCTCGTCGATGATCTGCTGAATGCGGGCCTGCTGA
>NZ_JBQCIE010000101.1:0-90982 GCF_051954055.1 Humibacter sp.
CGCGAGCCGGTAGTCGAGCGCGATGGTTCTAACGCTGTGCGCCTTTTTTCGCTGTTCGGATAGGGGGGTGCCGTGCTGCGCGACGGCCTCGTCGAGGGATGCCGCGATCGGGTCGTCAGCACCGGCGCCGCGCTGCAGCACCCGCAGCTGCATTCCGAGTGCGACAAGACGTTGCTGCGCGCCGTCGTGCAGGTCGCGCTCCAGCCGGCGGCGTTCCTCGTACCCCGCGCGGAGCATCCGCTCCCTGGATGCCTCCACCTCGGCGGCCGCGACCGTCAGCTCCGACCGCAGCCGCACCGCATCGAGCAGCGGGGCCGTCGCACGGGCGATCGCCGCGGCGGGCCGCTTGGCCCGCGCGGCGGACGGCACGATCGCCCCGATCTCCTCACCACGGGAACGCACGGTCGTGGCCGTGGCATCGGCGGTCACACGCTTCCCATCGAGTCCGACGAGGGCGCGATCGGCGAACCGTCGGTAGGCGACGACGAGTCCTGGGTCGCGCAGGCTCTCGCGTAGCGCGCGCTGAACATCCTCGGGTTGTTCCAGCCCTGCGTCGACGCGCGAGGACAGCCGCCGCAGCAAGGCGACACTGCGTGCTCGCTCCGGGTACAACAGGCGGTCGAATCCTCGCCGCGCGAACGGGAAGGCGATCACGCCAGCGAGCGCCGCCGACGCCGATACCGTCGCGGCGACCACGGCCGGCCACTCGTCCATGCCGGTGCCTGCCGCAGCGCTCGCGATGCTCAGCCCGAGAAGTGCGGCCGCGATCAGCGCCAGCGCCGTGACGGTGGAGACGGCCGCTCTGTCGACGTCGAAAAGCTGCGGTCGGGTGAGCGCGATCGTCGCCCCGGTCGGGATCGCGATGAACATGACCAGCAGACCGGCTCCGACGAGATCGGGCGTACCGAACGCGAGATAGCTCGCCCAGCACAGCAGCAGGGTGAGCGGAAGCGAGAGGCCGGCGACGAGCACCCAGCGCAGTCGGATCCGCTCCAGTTCCCCAGCACGTCGATAGCGGGCGAACGGTGCGACCGTGCACGCGACGAGGAGCACGAAGAACAGTGCGAGGAGCACGAAGCCCACGACGGTCAGCTCGTCCGACTCCGGGGCGACCGTCGACCGAACGGCGTTTCCGACGACGAACGCTCCGACGACGCCGGAGAGCACGGAGGCGACCGCTCGCCAGGCAGCGGATGCCGGCCGCCCGGCAGGCACGACCAGCAGAACCAGAGCGAGCGGCAGGTAGAGCAGCATCCAGGCGCCCTCGAACAGGCCGAACGCATCGGTGCGCACGCAGTTCGTGAGCACCAAGACGAGTGCAAGCGAAGCCAGCAGGGGAGCCGTCACATCGCTCGGCGCTCCCTTCGCGACGATGCCTGCGAGCGCCAGCTGCAGCGCTGCCACGACGATCACCACCGCCACCTGGCCGGGCGACTCAAGCCAGGGCCCGGCGTAAGCGATGAGCAGCACCGCTGAGACGAGTGCGGCCGCACCCAGGAGTGCCACCGCGACCGTCGTCCACGGCACGCGCGTCCGCTGCGCAGCGGGCAACCCCGGTGCCTGCCCCATGACAGAACCATAGGACCGGCCGGTGGCCAGAGGCATCCGTGCCAGCACGTAGCCGGTCCCGGTGCCTGCACCGATCCGAAGCGTGCGGCGCCCGGCGAGAGTGGGAGCGAGCGGATGCACCGGCATCCGAGACACAAGGAGGTAGTCATGACCGCGGTGACCTCGCGTCCTGCGACGAACGTCGGCGTCGACCCGACCATCGGCTTCCGGCGGGTGGCAGGCGCCGTGGCGCTGCCCGTCGCCTTCGCCTGCCAGTTGGTCTGCAATGCGACGTACGCACTGGCATCCACCGGCAACGCCGGAGACGGCGGAACGGGTGAGCAATCGCTCGAGTTCTACGCCTCGCACACGTCGGCGATGGTGTTCGCCACGGTGTTCGCGCTGGTCGGATGCCTGCTGGCAGTCCCGGGAATCCTCGCGGCACTGCGCGTGCTGCGGCCGTCGAAGCCGAGGCTCGGGCTGTGGGCGGCCGTGCTCATGGTCGCCGGGTACATCGCGTACTTCGGCCTCAACGTCACGAACTTCGACTCCCTAGCGCTGGCCCAGTCCAACCTGCCGAGGGCAGGTGCAGGAGCGGTGCTGGACGCCGCACAGGGGAGCCCCGCGGCGATGCCCGTGTTCCTCCTGTTCGTCGTCGGCAACCTGGTCGGCACCCTGCTGCTGGGCCTCGCCATCGTGCTCGGCGGCCGGCGCGTCGGAGTGCCATGGTGGGCGGGCCTTCTCGTGCTGGGGTGGACCGTCGGGCACGTCATCAACATCCTCGGCGGCGGAGAGTGGTTCGCCGTGGCGGGCGGCGCTCTGGAGGTGATCGGCCTGGTCATCCTCGCCGCAGCGGCGGTGCGCACGTCGAACGCCGAGTGGTCGGTGCGGGGCTGAGTCGAAGCGTCAGCGGTTGCCCGCGCCGGGGTCATCCGGCGCGGGCTACGTCACAGCTTGGCGAGGAGGGCTCGGATGCCGCAGTAGAGGCCGTAGACGATGAGGCCGAGCCCCACCACCCAGAGCAGAACCTCGCCGAAAGTGAGCCCGCGCAGCAGCTTCAGCGCGGCGTCCAGTCCGCCGGCGTCCCGGGCATCCCCGGTGACCGCCGCCACTGCGAAGAAGACGCCCACGATGCCGAGTGCGACGCCCTTCGCCACGTAGCCGACCAGACCGACCGACGTCACCGCGACCGCCCAGCCCGTTGCGGGCATCCTCAGCTGCTTGCGAAAGGTGCGCCTCGCGCCGATGACCGCGAAGCCGATGCCGATGCCGAATATCGTGGCGCCGGCGAGCACGACCACCAGGCCGCCGGCGGGAGTCTGAAGCAGCCCGGCGCTCAGCGTCTCGACCGTGTGGTGCGAGTTCGCCCGGCCACCGAGCGCGAAGATCAGCGCAGAAACACCGATTACGGCGTACGCGACCCCTTTGGCAGCCTCCGAGCCCCGTTTGCCCCATCGTTTCGCGGCTCCGTCCCTCCAGACGAGCACGGTCTGGGCCACCTGCCACAGAGTGAGTGATCCGAGGCCGGCGACCATCATCCAGAGCAGCACCGCCCCGCCCGACGTGTGAGCGATCTGCGACATCGCACCGGACTGGTCCGCCACACCGCCGGACCCGACGGCGAGCGAGATGGCGCTCGCTCCGACCAGGATGTGCACCACGCCGAGCACTGCGAAGCCCGCACGCGTGAGAAGACGGAGGACCGTGGAGTCCTCGGCGGTGGCCGCAGCCGTCTTGACGCCCTCTTCGGCTGCTTCGGCCGCGTCGGCCGCATCTGAGCGACCGCCCTGCTCACCTGCGTTGTCACCATCGGACGAATCGAAAGCGTGCGATTCGCCGTGGACCATGCGGTCACAGTAGCGGGCTCACACGGGCGTCGAACAACCGCGCTCGCGAGGAGGCATCGACCGTGACGCGAGGGGCATCGATCCGGTAGTCTGAATGGTCAGCCCTTGCGAGGGTGACGGTGTGATGCCCGCAGGTCCTACGGACTGCGGGCGTTCAAGTGAAAACGGACGACGAACTGAATAAAGGGGGCCGAAGGTGGACATCGACCTCAGCGTCTTGCGCCTGATGGAGCGCGAACGGGAGATCCCGTTCGACGAGCTCGTGGAGATCATCGAGCAGGCGATCTTGACGGCGTACCTGAAGCACACCGATCAGGCGTCCCACCGGCACAGCCAGGGACACAGCGAGGAGTCGCCGGCGGCCCGCGTCCACCTCGACCGAAAGACCGGCCACGTCACGGTCTACGTGCCCGAGTTCGACGATGAGGGCAACGTGATCGGGGAGTCCGAGGACAGCCCGAGCGATTTCGGTCGCATCGCGGCGTTCGCAGCGAAACAGGTGATCAACCAGCGGTTGCGTGACATCCAGGATGACGCGGTGCTCGGCGAGTTCAAAGGCCGCGAGGGCGACGTCGTCGCCGGGGTCATCCAGCAGGGGCCGAATCCGCGGATGATCCACGTCGACCTGGGTGCGGTCGAGGCGATCCTGCCTCCTGAAGAGCAGGTGCCGGGCGAGGAGTACTCACACGGGTCACGCATCCGCGTGTACGTGACGAGCGTGTCGAAGGGGCCGAAGGGACCGTCGATCACCGTGTCGCGCACGCATCCGGCGCTCGTGCGCAAGCTGTTCGCGCTCGAGGTGCCCGAGATCGCGCACGGCGTCGTGGAGATCGTGTCGCTCGCCCGCGAGGCAGGTCACCGCACGAAGATCGCGGTTCGGGCCAACCAGCCCGGCGTGAACGCGAAGGGTGCGTGCATCGGCGAGCTGGGGCAGCGGGTGCGCGCCGTCACTGCTGAGCTGAACAACGAGAAGATCGACATCGTCGACTACTCGCCCGACCTGGCCACATTCGTGGCCAGCGCGCTATCGCCCGCGAAGGTGACCAAGGCGTTCGTCGTGGACGAGTCGCTGAAGGCCGTTCGCGCACTCGTGCCGGACTACCAGCTGTCGCTCGCGATCGGCAAGGAGGGCCAGAACGCCCGCCTGGCCGCAAAGCTGACGGGCGCGAAGATCGATATCCAGCCGGACACGGCTGGATAGCGATCTTCGCGAAAGGCGGCAGCCAGGCGATGCCGGTGGCATCGCCGATCCGGCAGACCGCGAAGCCGGCGCGGCAGCGTCACCCGCAACGCCGCCAACATGACAGATCGCGCTCTCCTGCCCAGAACAGGCCGATCTGGCATGGTTCCGGCCGGATGTCATGTTGAACGGTGCACGGCTCGGTCCGAGCCGCGCCGACCAAGGGGGTAGAATGGAATCCGTGAGAACGTGCGTCGGATGCCGTTCTCGCGCTTCTCGATCCTCTCTTCTGAGGGTTGTCGCCCGGAATTCGCAGCTTGTGGCGGACGAGTCCGCCCGGATGCCCGGCAGGGGCGCGTGGCTGCATCCGACTTCCGAGTGTCTCGACAAAGCGATCCGGCGACGCGCCTTCGGGCGTGCGCTCCGGGTCGAAGGACCTCTGGACACCCGGCCACTAGAGAACAGGCTGAACGGCTAATGGACAACTGATGAGCGGCTCGAAATGAGACCCGTCCACCACTAAGGCTTGCCCCTGCTCGGGCAAGTCCCGAACAGGAGAATTGTGGCTGCAAAACCACGCGTACATGAGATCGCGAGCGAGCTCGGTGTCGACAGCAAAGTCGCGCTCGCGAAGCTCAAGGAGCTCGGCGAATTCGTCAAGGGACCGTCGTCGAGCATCGAACCCCCGGTCGCCCGCAAGCTGAGGGCGGCGCTGGAGGCGGACGGCGCTAAGCCGTCGACGCCCGCGCCGTCGAAGCCGGTCGCGACCCCCGCATCCAAGCAGGCGGGTACCCCGGCGACCGTTCCGGCCGGCGCCGCGCCCAAGCCGGGCGCTCCGAGGCCGGCACCGACTCCGAAGGCCGAGCCGAAGCCCGCAGAGGCCAAGGCGCCGGAGGCGAAGCCCGCCGACACCAAGCCGGCGTCCAAGCCGGGCGACGGATCCGCTGCCCGCCCGGGTGCGCCGCGTCCGAGCGGCCCGCGGCCCGGCAACAACCCGTTCGCGAGCTCGCAGGGCATGGGCCAGCGCCCGGCCGGCACCCCGCGTCCCGGCAACAACCCGTTCGCCAGCTCCCAGGGCATGGGCCAGCGGCCCACGCCTGGGAACATCCCGCGGCCGCAGGCTCCGCGTCCCGGTTCGCCGCGTCCCGGCGGCCCGCGTCCGGCAGGTGCCGGTCGTCCAGGCGGCGGTCGCCCAGGTGGCGGCGGTGGTCGTCCGGGCGGATTCCAGCGCCCAGGCGCCGCCGGTGCAGGCGCTGGCGGCTTCAACCGTCCGGGCGGCGGTTTCGGCGGTCCACGTCCCGCCGGCGGTGGCGGTCGCGGTCGCGGCCCGGGCGGCGGCACCGCTGGTGCATTCGGTCGTGGCGGCGGCAAGAGCAAGGCCCGCAAGTCGAAGCGCACGAAGCGGCAGGAATTCGAGATGCGGGAGGCTCCGTCGCTCGGCGGCGTGAGCGTTCCCCGCGGCGACGGCAACACCGTCATCCGTCTGCGCCGTGGCGCATCCATCAGCGACTTCGCCGACAAGATCGACGCCAGCCCGGGCAACCTCGTGACGGTGCTGTTCCACCTCGGTGAGATGGCCACCGCCACGGAGTCGCTCGACGAGGCGACGTTCGAGGTGCTCGGCGCCGAGCTGGGCTACAAGATCCAGGTCGTCTCGCCCGAAGACGAGGACAAGGAGCTCCTCGAGGGCTTCGACATCGACCTGGATGCCGAGCTCGAAGAGGAGTCCGAAGAGGACCTGGTGGCACGGCCGCCTGTGGTCACCGTCGTCGGCCACGTCGACCACGGTAAGACGCGTCTGCTCGATGCGATCCGTCAGAGCAACGTCATCGCCGGCGAGGCGGGCGGCATCACGCAGCACATCGGTGCTTATCAGGTGTGGACGGAGCACGAGAACTCCGAGCGTGCGATCACCTTCATCGACACCCCGGGTCACGAGGCGTTCACCGCCATGCGTGCCCGTGGTGCGCAGGTGTCCGACATCGCGATCCTCGTGGTCGCCGCTGACGACGGCATCATGCCGCAGACGATCGAGGCACTGAACCACATGCAGGCGGCCGACGTGCCGATCGTGGTCGCGGTGAACAAGATCGACAAGCCGGATGCCAACCCCGCCAAGGTGCGCCAGCAGCTGACCGAGTTCGGCCTGGTCGCCGAGGAGTACGGCGGCGACACCATGTTCGTGGATGTCTCCGCTCGCGAGAACATCGGCATCACCGACCTGCTCGACGCCGTGCTGCTCACCGCCGATGCGGGTCTCGACCTGCGCGCGAACCCCGACAAGGATGCTCGTGGCGTGGCCATCGAGGCCAAGCTGGACAAGGGCCGTGGCGCCGTGGCGACCGTGCTCATCCAGTCCGGAACGCTCCGCGTCGGCGACTCGATCGTCGCCGGCACGGCCTACGGACGCGTGCGTGCCATGCAGGACGAGAACGGCGACGCGGTCGAAGAGGCCTTCCCGTCGCGTCCCGTGCAGGTGCAGGGTCTCTCGAGCGTTCCGCGCGCAGGTGACACGTTCATCGTCACCGAGGAGGACCGCACGGCCCGCCAGATCGCCGAGAAGCGCGAGGCGGCCGAGCGCAACGCTCAGCTGGCGAAGGCGCGCAAGCGCATCAGCCTGGAGGACTTCACGCGAGCCCTCGAGGAGGGCAAGGTCGAGTCCCTCAACCTCATCATCAAGGGCGACGTCTCCGGTGCCGTCGAGGCGCTGGAGGAGTCCCTGATGAAGATCGAGGTGGACGAGAGCGTTCAGCTGCGCATCCTGCACCGCGGCGTCGGCGCGATCACCGAGAGCGACATCGACCTGGCAACGATCGACAACGCGATCGTCATCGGGTTCAACGTGCGCCCCGACGTCAAGGCCCGCGAGCGTGCTGCGCGCGAGGGCATCGACGTGCGGTTCTACTCGGTCATCTACAACGCCATCGACGACATCGAGAACTCGCTCAAGGGCATGCTCAAGCCCGAGTTCGAAGAGGTGCAGTCCGGTGTCGCCGAGATCCGCGAGGTGTTCCGCTCCTCCAAGTTCGGCAACATCGCCGGTGTCTACGTGCGAAGCGGAACCATCACCCGCAACGCCAAGGCCCGCGTCATCCGCGACGGCGTCGTGGTGGGGGACAACCTCGCCATCGAGTCGCTGCGTCGCTTCAAGGATGACGTCACCGAGGTTCGCACCGACTTCGAAGCCGGTATCGGCCTCGGCAGGTACAACGACATCCAGGTCGGCGACGAGATCGAGACGATCGAGATGCGAGAGAAGCCGCGGTCCTAGTCGGTAACGGGGTTCCCGCTCGACTTTCCCCTTCGGGGAAGAGAGCGGGGACCCCTACCCCGATTCCCCGAAGGGGAAAGTCGAGCGGCAACCCCTTCGGCAGCAACACGGCCGGGGGAGAGAAAGAGGTAGAGAGATGGCTGACGAAGCACGGGCCAGAAAGCTCGCTGACCGCATCAAGGAGATCGTCGCCAGGAGGCTCGACAAGGGTCTGCGCGACCCGAGACTCGGGTTCGTGACGATCACGGATGTGCGCGTCACCGGCGACCTTCAGCACGCCAGCATCTTCTACACCGTGTACGGCACCGACCAGGAGCGCGCCGATTCCGCGGCTGCACTGAAGGCGGCGACCGGGATGCTGCGCACCGAGGTGGGCAGGAACATCCAGGTGAGGCTCACACCGTCGCTGGAGTTCATCCCCGACGCGATCCCGGAGAACGCGGCCCACATCGAGGACCTGCTCCGCACCGCGCAGGAGCGCGATGCGGAGGTCGCCGGGCTGGCGGCATCCGCCCAGTACGCCGGCGACGAAGATCCCTACGTGAAGCCGCGCGAACTCGACGAGGACGAGTAGCGGCGTCAGACGAAGCGGATGCTCTGCTGCAGCCGCGTGCGAAGCTCGAAGAGCGTGGTGCCGTCGGGCCGCGGCGTATCGGCCACGCCGGTTCGCAGTAGGTGCGCGAGCACCGACGACTGTGCGGCGACGAGCGTGATCCCGCGTGAGCGGCCGACCACGGTCACCGACTGGTCGAGGTCGGCATCCGGCAGCACCACGACGGCGATCGTGAACTTCACGCCCGCCGCTCTGCCCAGAGTGCGGGCACGGGCGGCGAGTTCGTGCAGCGGCTGCCTCTCATAACCGGATGCCTCGCCCTCCGGCACGAGGTCCCCGCGTCGAACGAGCGCCCTTGTGGCCCAGTCCTCCGACTGCACGGCGAACAGTCCGGTCGGTCCGAGCACCACATGGTCGATCTTCTCGACCCGTCCGTCGGCGACGGCGGAGCGGCCGGTCGCATCCACGTCGTGCCACACCGTATAGCCGATACCGAGTGTCGTGAGCGCGCGGGCCGTGTTCTCCTCGGCGACGGCATCCGCGAGCGCATGGCGGATCTCGCGAGGCGCTGAGCGCACTAGAGCCGGGTCGTACGGGTCTGCGATCGGCTCGCCCAGTCCGACCCATTCGCGCATCATGGCGAGATAGCGCTCGCGGGAGAAACCGCCGGGATGCCCGTAAGCCCTGGTCTGCGGACGCGACTGCTGCCGCGGAGCCCTCGGCGGCTGGGGAGCCCAGGTGCGCGGCGCCTCGCGTGGTCCATTGCCCCGGTCATATGCGGCGCGCGCCTCTGGTGTGCCGATGACTGCCCACGCGTGCTGCACGGCGACGAAGAGGGCATCCGACCCGCCGGTGTCCGGATGCGCCTGCCGCAGCATCCTGCGATAGGCGACGCGCAGCTCGTCCTGACTGGCCGAAACGGGCACGCCGAGCACCTCGTAGGGCGAAGCGGAGAGCGGGCTGTCAGGCATCGAACACTCAGATTAGAGGTTCCGATCAGGCAAGTGCTGAGACGCGCTCGGGAGCGCGCTGAAGGAGCTCCGAGTCGAGCTTCGTCTCCATCGGCGCTGCATCGTCGCACGCGAACGACCGACGGTACGCGCTCGGCGCCACGCCCACCTCTCGGGTGAAGTGGTGGCGGAAGAGGGTCGCGCTGCCGAAACCGCAGGATGCCGCGATCTCGTCGATGGAGGCATCCGTCGTCTCCAGCAGCAGGCGGGCGTGCAGCACCCGCTGTGCGGTGAGCCACTGCATCGGCGTCACGCCGGTCTCGGCCACGAAGCGACGTGCGAATGTGCGCGTCGACATGTGTGCGAGCTTCGCCAGCGACGCCACCGAGTGCTGCCGGGCGAGATTGGCGTTCATGAATTCGAGCGCGTCGACGAGCGCGTCGCACTCCGCCTCCGGCACCGGCCGGCTGATGTACTGCCGCTGGCCGCCGTCGCGCTGTGGCGGCACCACCATGTTGCGGGCGATCACGGTCGCCACCGCGCTGCCCAGCTCACGCCGCACAAGATGCAGGCTCGCATCGATGCCCGCGGCCGTGCCGGCGCTCGTGATGATGTCCCCGTCGTCGACGAAGAGCACGTCCGCGTCCACGCGGGCGCTCGGATGCCTGCGCTGCAGCTCGTCCGCGTACCTCCAGTGCGTCGTGCACGGGCGTCCGTCGAGCAGTCCGGCCGCACCCAGCACGAACGCGCCGGAGCAGGCGCTGAGCATGATGGCACCCCGAGCGGATGCGCGGCGCAGCGCGTCCAGCAGCTCAGCCGGGTACTCGTCGTCGGGCCGGATGATGGCGGCAGGCACCGCGATGACGTCGGCATCCTCCATCGCCTCGAGGCCGAGCGGGGGAGTGATCGGCACACCCACCTGCGTCGTGACCGGGCGCCCCGGCTCGATCCCGCACACCCGGAAGTCGAGCCGTGGAACGTCGGAGTACACGCTCCGGTCGAGTCCGAACACCTCGGCGAGAAGGCCGAATTCGAACACCGCGAGATCGTCAATCACCGGCACTGCAACGCTGCGCAACATGCAGCCAGTGTAGTGGCGGAATCTTTATGAAGGTAGTCTCTCCGCCATCTGGTGGCAGTATTTAGGCGATCGTAATGTCAGTGACATGACTCAGCACATCGCATCCGGCCACTCGTTCACCGCTCCCGTACCCCGTCACGTGGCGCTGCAGGGCATCGACCACGGATACGTGGAGAAGCCCGCTGGGCGCAAGGAGTTCGCACTCTGGAAGTGGTTCCCGAAGGCGATTCTGCAGCACGGCGGCTCGGTCACGCGGGACGACGAGCGCGCCTACCGCGACCTGCAGGCAGTGCGTGACCGCAACGAATGGGCGTGATCGTGGCCGCGCTGAAGTCCAGGATGACGCTGTGGGCGTTCCTCGCGCTCTCCCTGGTGTGGGGCGCGAGCTTCCTCTTCATCAAGGTGGGACTGCAGGGACTCTCGCCGGCGCAAGTAGTGCTCGGGCGCATCCTTCTCGGTGCTGTCGCGCTCGCCGTCATCATGACGGTGACCCGGCGTCGCTGGCCGCGAGAGCTGCGGGTCTGGGGACACATGCTCGTCGTCGGGATCTTCTTCTGCGCTGTGCCGTTCACGCTGTTCGCGTGGGCCGAGCAGTACGTGCCGAGCAGCCTCGCGAGCATCTACAACGCCGCAACGCCGATCATGACCCTGCTTCTCACGCCGCTGATTCTGCGTTCCGAGCGTCTGGGGCCCGCGCGAACCGCGGGACTGGTGATCGGCATCCTTGGTGTCGTCGTGCTGACCGGGCCGTGGCAACTGATCGGATCGAGCGACCTGCGGTCGACGATTCCGGCCCAACTGGCGTGCCTCGGGGCGACGGCGAGCTACGGGTTCGCGGGCCTCTACCTGCGGCGGTTCGTGAGCGGTTTGCCGTACGACTCGGTGACCATCTCGTCGGTGCAGCTCGCCATGGCGAGCCTCGTGGTGCTGCTCGCAGCGCCGTTCGTCGCCCGGGGACCTGTGACGCTGAACGGTCCGGTCGTTCTCAGCATCGTCGTGCTCGGTGTCGTCGGCACCGGCGTCGCGTACGTCTGGTACACGCGGATCATGCGCGAGTGGGGTGCGGCGCGAGCCTCGACCGTCACTTACCTCACGCCCGTCGTCGGGGTGGTTCTCGGTGTGCTCCTGCTCGGTGAGAGCGTGCACTGGTACGAGCCGGTGGGCGGCGCCATCGTCGTGGCCGGCATCCTGGTGAGCCAGGGCGTTTCATCCGCGCGACTGGCGCGGACCCGGCGTCCCGCGGCATCCGGCTATTCCGGCAGCGCGTAGCCGTCGTCGACCGCGGCGGCGAGCCCGTCGGCGACCAGTCCGGCGAGCGCGCGGTCGCGCTGCTCGGCGTGCGGCCACAGAGCGCCCAATTCGTCGCCCGTGACGGGCCTGTGCGCCGAACGCAGCTCGCGCAGAAGGATGCCCCGCACCTGCCGGTCGCTTCCCTCGTACCTCTTCTGCACGGCACGCCGCGCACCGAGGTACGGCGGACGGCCGGCGACGCGCCAGGCGCAGGCATCCGCCACCGGGCAGGCGTCGCATCGCGGGGACCGCGCTGTGCAGACCACGGCCCCGAGCTCCATGGTCGCGGCGTTGAAGACACGGGCCTCCGCCTCGTCGGTCGGCAGCACGGACTCCATGGCGGCCAGGTCGCGGCGCACGTTCGGCGGCGCCGGCTCGCCCTGTCCGTCGAGGCACCTGGCCAGCACCCTTCGCACGTTCGTGTCGACGACCGGATGCCGCTTGCCGTACGCGAACGCGGCGACCGCTCGAGCCGTGTAGTCGCCGATGCCGGGCAGGGCGAGCAGTTCGTCGACGTCGCTCGGTACGACCCCGTCGTGCCGCTCGGTGATCGCGACCGCGCAGGCGTGCAGCCGAAGCGCCCGCCGCGGGTACCCGAGCCCTTGCCATGCCCTGATCGCCTCGGCCGGAGGCGATGAAGCGAGGTCGGCCGGCGTCGGCCAGCGGTCCAGCCACTCCTCCAGGCGGGGGATGACGCGCACGACGGGCGTCTGCTGCAGCATCACCTCGCTGACGAGGATTCCCCAGGCACCGAAGCCGGCACGCCGCCACGGCAGGTCCCTGGCTTCGCGACGGAACCAGCCGTTCAGCGCACGCGCGAGGTCGCCGGCGCGGGAGGGTGCGGCATCCGTCTCGACGTCGTTCACGGCACCCACCGCTCCAGCGTACGAGTTCGCAGGCAGTGGGAAGTGGCGAGGCGAGTCCGCCGGTTCACTTCGCTGCCTAGCTCAGTTGATGATCTCGGCGTTCTCGTTCGAGAGAAGCGCCGAGAGCCGCTCCCGCCAGGTCTGCAGCTGTTCCGGTGTCAGCCTGGTCCACTCGGTCACCTCGCCGATGATCCGCAGCGGCTCGGTACTTCGGTACGACTTCGTGGGGTTGCCGGGGAACTTCTTGTCGGTCACATTCGGGTCGTCTTCGAACGATCCGGTGGGCTCGACCACATACAGATGGGGAACCGCGCCGCCTCCCGCGAGTTCCGCCGCGACCTCCGCAGCCAGACCGGCTCCATCGACGAGCGCCGTGAAGTAGATGTGATTCATCACGATCTCGGGTCGGTAGTTCGAAGGATGACCGGCCGTGAGGAGGTCACCCACCTCGAGGTCTGCCACGGTGCCGTGGAAGAACGGACCATCATCGACCGGTTGCGACATCTGAACTCCTTCCCTCGTGAACCAAAGACCCAAGCGGCGACTCGTGTTCATAACTCAGGAAGACCTGCCGTACCTTGAGCCGGAAGCCGCACGATTCCGCGGTCGTGGTGAGGTCGCAAGACCATCCTGCCTGAGTTATGAACCGGGAAGCGGCCGCATCCGGCCTGTGCCCACGCCCTATCGCGGCTGCGCCGCTCAAAGGCTCCATCGGCTCGGCCCTGCGAGCAAGCTCGCAGCGCTCTCGCCTCAGTCGCCTCTATGCTGTCGGCATGCAGCTGGCGACGACACCGCGCACGGCCTTCCTGCGCGAGTTGAAGGCGGAGATCGCGCACAACTATCCCGCCGGACGCGTCATCATCGCCGTCGACGGCGCCGAGGGCTCCGGCACCGCGGAGTTCGCGGACGACCTCGCTGCCGTGTACCGCGAAGCGGGAACAGCCACGGCTCGCGCGTCGATGCGCGACTTCCACCTGCCGAGGGAGATCCGCCACCTGCACGGCAGAGCGGATGCCGGCGACTACTACCAACGCTCGTTCGACTACGAGACGCTGCGGAGGGTGCTGATCGACCCGTTCCGACTCGGCGGATCGACCGGATTCCAGACCCGCGCGTTCGATGTGCGTCGCAACGCTCCGGTCCTCTCGGAATGGCAGACCGGACCGGCCGACATGGCTCTCATCATCGACGGCCCGTTCCTGCTGCGGTCCGAGGTCCGTGGCGCATGGCACTTCTCGGTGCTTCTCGACGTTCCGCTCACCGAGGTGTACGCGCGGCTGGCCGCGTCCGATGGCAGGGATCCCGATCCGGATGCCCCGGCGAACGCTCGATACGTCGGCGGCTGGCGACGGTACGGCACTGAGGTCGAGCCGCAGTACCTCGCCTCCGCTGTGGTGGATGTCAGCGACCCTGAGCATCCTCGCCGCGAGTACCCCGACACCGGGTGCGCCTGCTTCTGAGTCAGCGCACCGGGAGCCGGCCCGCGTCGTCGCGCTCGAGGAACGTGCCGTTCTGCTCCAGCCGGTGCATCGCCTCGACGATCGCCGCGTTCACCGGCGCCTGCCGTCCGATCGCGGCTGCCGCCCGCACGACCGCACCGTTCAGGTAGTCGATCTCGGTGGTGCGTCCCCGCCGCCTGCTCTGCAGCGTCGAGCCGAGGTTCGGCACCGGCCCCATTCGCCGAGCCATCAGCCCAGGCAACGATCGTGCTGCCCACTGCGGCAGTACCGAGAACACACGCAGCATCGGATGGCTGAGACCCTGCACGTTCGCGAACGTCACGCCCGAGGCCAGTCCGATCCGCACCGTCTCCCGCATCGACGCCGTGACCACCCGCCCGAGCCGGGCATCCCGGATCGTCTCCTGCACGCTCAGTCCGGTCAGCGCAGGCATCGCGTTCACCATGTTGATCACGAGCTTCGACCACTGCGCGCCGACGAAGTTGCGGGTGGCGACGGCCGGCATCACGGAGCCGAGCAGTGCGGCCGCGCGGCGGGCGGCATCCGTCGGTTCCCCCGGCCCGTCGCCGAGGTACGTGCTGCCGTCAGCCGTCACGGTGACGTGTCCCGGCTCGACGTACTGCGAGGCGTACAGTGCGAGCCCGCCGACCAGCTCCGAATCGGGGAGGATGCCCGCCGCGATATCCAGTGCCTCCAGCCCGTTCTGCACGACCACCACGGTGATGCCGCGCAGCCGCTCAGCGTTCTCGCGCAGGGCGGATGCCGCATCCTGCGCCTTCGTACACACGAACGCAAGCTCTGGCCCGGCCTCGAGTCGTTCGGATGCCGGCACGCGAGCGACATGCTCGCCCCAAGCCCCGTCGAGATGCAGGCCGTGCTCGCGGATGGCTGCGAGGCCGTCGCCACGCGCGGTGACGGCGACCTCGTGGCCGGCTCGGTCCAGAAGCGCGGCGATCGTCCCGCCGACGGCCCCTGCCCCGATGATGCCGATGCGCACCCGGAAAGCTTAGGCGGTCAGCCGATCGCGGCGCCCGCGGTGACCTCGTCCGCCTCCAGGACCTCCGACGTCAGCTCCTCCGCCACATCCTTGGCCCGCGGCTCCCTACCGATCGGCAGGAACAGTGCGATCACGGCGGCTCCGGCCAACACCGATGCGCCGACGATCACGGCCGGGATCGCGGCGGAGACGTAACCGGTCGGCGTGAGCGTGCCGCCGGCACCGATGAACACGGCGGTGAGCACGGCCACGCCGAGCGCGACGCCGACCTCACGCAGCGTGGCGTTGGTGCCGGATGCCTTCGCGTGATCCTTCTCTCCGAACCCCGCCAGCACCGCTGTCGAGCTCGGTGCGAACACGAGCCCCATGCCGATCCCGGCAAGGAGGAACGGAGGAACCATCGCGGCGAACGCGGTGTCGGTCGCCAGAATCGAAGCCACCCAGAACATCGCGACGGACTGCAGCACGAGCCCGACGACGATCGGTAGACGGGTGCCGAACCGCGGCACGATGACGGCCCCGGTCAGCGGTGCGACGACCATCGGAGCGAGGGTCCATGGCATGGTCATGAGGCCGGCCTCGAGTGCCGTGTGGCCCTGAACGACCTGCAGGAACTGGATCAGGATGAACACGCTTCCGAAGATGCCGAAGCTGAAGGTGACGCCCACCAGGTTCGCCACGGAGAAGCTGCGATTGCGGAACAGGATCAGCGGAAGCAGTGGAGCACTCGCCCTGGTCTCCCAGACGATGAAGGCCAGCAGTAGCACGCCGCCGCCGATCAGCGCCGTGAGCACCTCGCCGCTGTCCCACCCGGCATCGTTGCCCCGCACGATGCCGTAGACCACGGCGAAGACACCGACGCCGACGAGCAGCACGCCGAGCACGTCGGCCCGCAGCTTCGCCCCGAATGAGTTCGGCAGCGCGAGCAGCAGGAGCGGAAGCGCGACCACGCCGACCGGAACGTTCAGCCAGAAGATCGCCTGCCAGTTCCAGCCCTGCACGATGGCGCCGCCGATGAGCGGGCCGAGGGCGACCCCCAGTCCGGAGACGCCGCCCCAGATGCCGATCGCGGCAGGCCGCATCCGTTCGTTCACCGAGCCGACGAGCAGCGTGAGCGACAGCGGCATGACGGCAGCGGCACCGGCGCCCTGGACCGCGCGGAACAGGATGAGTTCGGCGGGCGACGTGGCCAGCGCCGATGCGGCGCTCGCCAGCGTGAACACGCTCACCCCGATCGCGAACACCGTGCGACGGCCGAAACGGTCGCCGAGTGCGACGGACAGCAGGATAAACGTGGCGAAGGCCAGGCTGTACGCGTTCACGACCCACTGCAGCTCCTCGATCGAGGCCTTCAGGTCGATGCCGATGCGGGGGAGGGCGTTGGTCACGACGAGGTTGTCGAGCGTCGCCATGAACATGGGAACGGATGCCGCCACGATGGCGAGCCAGGTCGGAACGCGTCTGCGCGGCGTCGTGAGGAGTGCGGTCATGAGGGTCTCATCTCGCTGGAGGAATGTGTGAAGCGTCGGCCGGCGCAGATGTAATCGAATGATTACAAGATGGACTGTAGTAATCGACTGATAACATGTCAAGCATGAGCAGCGAATCCGATCGCGAGACCCTCGCGCAGGCGCGTGCCGGCGCTCCCGACGGGGCCGTCGAACAGCCGAAGCAGGAGCGCGTGTCGTCGGCGGTGCGCCGCGAGCAGATCCTCGCGGCGGCCAGCAGCGTGTTCGGTGAACGGGGTTACATCGGGGCGACGACCGACCAGGTGGCCAGGGCGGCCGGCATCAGCCAGCCGTACGTGGTGCGGATGTTCGGCAGCAAGGAGAACCTCTTCGTCGCCGTTCTCGACAGGGCGCTGGCGAAGCTGATCGACGCGTTCGAGGGTGCGATCGCGGATGCCCGCGAGCTCGGCGAGGACCACGACGCGACGGTGACGAGGCTCGGCCTGGCCTACGCCGACCTGATCAGGGACCGCGGCATCCTGCTCTCACTCATGCAGTCCTTCATCTCCGGGCACGAGCCGGTCATCGGTGAGAGGGCCAGGCAGGGGTTTCTCGCGATCTACCGGCTGCTGCGCAACGACGTGGGAATGCAGCCGGAGGAGATCGTCGGATTCCTCGCGCACGGCATGCTCTTCAACGTGCTGATCGCGATGCACATGGTGGATCAGCACGACTCCGACGACCCGTGCATCCCGGAGTTGCTCGAGCACACGTTCCGCACCAAGCTGGACATCGTGGTGAACACGGTCACGGGCACAGCTGCAGGCGCAGACGACGCGCAGCCGCCCGCGCGGGCGACCGCGTGAGCGGGCCGAACGGCATCCTGCTCGTCGACAAGCCAGCGGACTGGACCAGTCATGACGTCGTCGCACGAGTGCGCAGAATCGCCGGAACCCGCAAGGTCGGGCACGCCGGCACGCTCGATCCCATGGCGACGGGCGTGCTCGTGCTGGGGCTCGGGCCGTCGACGCGGCTGCTGACGTATGTCGTCGGCTCGGACAAGGAGTACCTCGCAACGATCCGGCTCGGGGTGTCGACGACGACCGATGACGCGGAAGGGGAGACGCTCGGCTGGGCACCGGCCGAGCGGGTGCGTGCCATAACGCCTGCGCGGCTGGCGGATGCCGTCACCCACCTCACCGGCGAGCTCGATCAGGTGCCCTCCAGCGTCTCCGCCGTGAAGGTGGACGGCAAGCGTTCCTACGCACGGGTGCGCGCGGGGGAGCAGGTGGAATTGAAGCCGCGCCACGTCACGGTCTCGACCTTCGACGTGCTCGACTCGCGGGAGACATCCGTCGGCGAGGCGATCGCGCTGGACGTCGATGTGCGCGTCGTCTGCTCCTCGGGCACCTATGTGCGTGCGCTCGCACGCGATCTGGGCGTTGCGCTGCTGACCGGCGGTCATCTGACCGCGCTGCGGCGCACCAGGGTCGGCCCGTTCGCCGCCACGGATGCGCGCCCGCTCGAGGGCCTCGACGTCGCGTCCGCGCTGCTGCGGCCCGCGTCCGCCGCGTCGGCGCTGTTCCCGGTGCTCCAGCTCACCGAGGGCCAGGCGACGGATCTCGGACACGGCAAGCGCATAGCCGTGGGCGCTGCGGACGCGGAGACGATGGCCGCGGTCGCACCCGACGGGCGGCTGGTCGGACTGGCATCCCTCAAGGGCGGTCGCGCACGCACGATCGTGAACTTCCCCGCAGAGCCGGAGCAGACCGGAACACCCGAAGAGGAGACGCGTTGATCGAGTGGTTCACGGCCGTGCAGGTGATCGTGGCCGTGCTGGCGGGCATCCTCTGCCTCGTCGTCGGCTTCATCGGACGACCCCCGAACGACCTGACCCTCGGTTCGATCGCGCTGATCGAGCTGTTGCTCATCGCGCAGCTCGTGGTCACGATCGTGGCGCCGATCGTCGGCAACGAACCGCGCGGTTCGCTCGGCGAGTTCTACATCTACCTCATCTCCGCACTGCTGCTTCCGATCGCCGGCGGCTTCTGGGCGCTCATCGAGCGCAGCAGGTGGAGCACCGTCGTGCTTGGCGTCGTCGGGCTCGCGATCGCCGTCATGACGTACCGCATGGGCCAGATCTGGTTCGTGCCCGGCACCCCGTGACATGACGCGATAATGGAGTGACATGTCCGAGAACCCCTCCGCGAAGCCCGCTGCCCCCGCGCCCGTTCGCACCACCCGCAGCATGACCGGAGCCGGTCGAGTGCTGGTCGCGGTGTACGGCATCCTGGCGCTCGCCGCCACGGGGCGCAGCGCATTCCAGATCGCCGATCACTTCTCCGTTGCGCCCGTCGCGTTCACCCTGTCGGCGTTCTCGGCCCTCGTCTACATCGTCGCCACGATCGCCCTCATCGCGCCGGGACGCATTTGGTACCGCGTCGCGTGGACCACGATCTCGATCGAGCTCGCGGGTGTTCTGGTGATCGGAACGCTCAGCACGTTCGCTCCGGATGCCATCGGCATGGGTGCCATCGATCCGTTCGGTCAGGACTCCACCGTGTGGTCCGTCTACGGCGCCGGATACCTGTTCATACCGCTCGTGCTGCCCGTGCTCGGGATGCTCTGGCTCGCGCGGCACAAGCCGGTTCCGGTCACCGGCGACACGGCTCGCGACGCGACCGCAACCGGACGAGCATGAGCCATCGCGTGAGCGACGACGGCGAAGCCATGCGGGTCTTCCGCTCGATCGACGACATCCCTGCCGACTTCGGCCCGAGCGCGGTCACCGTCGGCAAGTTCGACGGCGTGCACCTCGGGCACCGTGCCGTGATCGGCAGGCTGCTGTCCGTTGCCGGCCGAGAGGGACTCTCGTCGGTCGTGGTCACCTTCGACCGCAACCCGATGTCCGTCGTCGCGCCGGAGCGCTGCCCCGACGACCTGGTGAGCCTCGAGCAGAAGCTCGAACTGCTGGAGCAGACCGGCATCGACGCCGTTCTCGTGCTCACGTTCGACCTGGCGCTCTCGCGCGTTCCGGCGGAGGAGTTCGTCGAGCGCTACCTCGTGTCGAAGCTGCACGCCAAGACGCTGCTGGTCGGCAGCGACTTCCGCTACGGCGCCAAGGGAGCCGGCGACGTCGCTCTGCTGAGCGAGCTCGGCGCCCGCGACGGCTTCGGGGTGCAGTTGATCGACGACGTGCGTCCCGACGGTCACGACAGGGTCTCGTCGACCTGGGCGCGATCGCTGCTGGCCGAGGGGGACGTGGCGTACGCGGGCGTGCTGCTCGGGCATCCGCCTACCGTGCGAGGCGTCGTGGTGCACGGCGCTCAGCGGGGAAGGCAGCTGGGATTCCCGACCGCGAACCTGTCGCCGCAGTGCGAGGGCCTGATCCCGGCGGACGGCGTGTACGCCGGATGGCTGATCGACGGTGGAGTGCGGCATCCCGCTGCCATCTCAGTGGGGAACAACCCGACGTTCGAGGGCGTGCCGCAGCGTCAGGTCGAGGCGTACGTCATCGGTGAGGACATCGACCTGTACGACCACGTGGTCGACGTGGAGTTCGCCCAGCGCATCCGCGGCATGGTCGCCTTCGACGGCATCGACCCGCTCATCGCACAGATGAAGGCCGACGTCGAACAGGCCTCGGAGATCCTCGCCGAATAGCTACCCAGACGCCTTCAGCGGCCGCCGCCCGAACAGGTACAGCACGATGCCCTGCGCGCTGCCCTCGATGATGCGGCCCCTGCCTGCCCGTCCCGGCCCGATCGCCCAGCCTGCATCGGCCGCATAGAGGGTGTGTTTGGCCACGACCTCGCGCCGATCGGGAGAGGCGAGGATGAGTCCGCGCAGCGCCACCCGGCGGGTGGCATCCGGTTCCACCTCGATCGGAATCCCGAGCGGCTGAACGATGTCGTACGTGTGCACGACGGTCTCGACGAGATCGTTCATGCCGGTGCGTCCGAGTCCCGCAAGCCGGAGCGCCGCGATGCGCCGCAGCCGGCGCACGAGTTCGTCGGGGCTGGTCGCCTCCGCCTCCTGTCTGCTGACCGCTTCGGTGAGCGAGTCGAGGCTCATTCCCGACAGTGTCAGCATGGGCAGCACCGTGCGCAGCATCTCGGAGTAGGAGCTACCGACCCGCCACACGATGTGCCCGGCGACATCGCGCACCGTCCACCGGTCGCAGAGGCTCTGCGAGCCCCACTCGTCGGGTTCGAGCCCCTCGAGGATGTCCGCCAGCTGCACCAGCGTGCCCGCGATCTGCTCTCCGAAGTCCCGTTGCATGCTCAGCCCTTCGTCCGCGCAACATCTTGGCACGCGGCTCCGGCCACCGGGCGGCCGGCCTAGCCTTGAACGAGTCGCACGAGCCCACGTGAGACCGCCGTTCAAGTCGCGAAGTCTGCCCTTATGAGCGGCCGATAAGGGCAGATATCGCGACTTGAACCGAGGGGATGCGAGCGATGACGAGAGACGGAGTTGCGACGAGGACGGCCCCGGTGGTGCTCGGCCCCAATCGGCCCGCCGCCCGGCCGTATCGGGGCGGGGCTGGCATCCTCCGCTTCCGCGGGCTGCCCGCGAACCACGACGTGGTGGGCGAACGGATGCCGGAGGACTTCGTCGCCTCCGCGACCGAGGTCTTCGCGGGCGGCGGCGTCGGACTCACGATGCTGCCGGACGGCACGAGCCTGCGCGACGACTTCGCAGCGCACCCGCTCGACTACTTCGGCGAGGAGCACGTGGGCGCGTTCGGAGCGGACCCGATGCTGCTCGTCAAGCTGCTGGACACGAGGGAGCGGCTCTTCGTGCACTACCATCCGTCCGACGCGTTCGCCCGGGAGAGCCTCGCGCACGCCAGCGGCAAGACAGAGGCCTGGATCATCGTCGCGGTCGACGACGGGGTCGGGCATGTGTACCTCGGCTTCGACCGTGACGTGGGCCAGGACGAGCTGCTCGGCTGGTTCGAGCGGCAGGACGTGCCGGCGATGCTCGCCGCGATGAACCGCGTCGAGCTGCGCCCCGGCGACACGCTGCACGTGCCTGCCGGCATGCCGCACTCGATCGGGCCGGGCATCACGCTGGTCGAGCTCCAGCAGCCCGTCGATCTCTCGATCCTCGTCGAATACGACGGCTACCCGGATCTGGATCGCGAGGCGGCCCTGCTCGGGCTCGACGCGGGCACGGCGCTGTCCAACCTCAACGGTTCTGCCGTCTCCGACGACCGCCTGGTCGAGCTCCGGTCGTCACGCATCACGCGACTGCTGGGCGAGACGGAGGTCACCGACCTCTTCCCGGAGGAGGCGGACGCGGTCTTCCGGGCACAACGGGTGAGCATCCACGGGTCGTTCGACTTCGATGCGGCGTTCTGCGTGCTCGTCGTGCTCGAGGGCGAAGGCGTTCTGGAGTGGAACGACGGCGCGCTCGTGCTCTCGCACGGGCAGACCATTCTCGTGCCGTTCGCCGCGGGCCGCCTCACGCTGCGCGGAACGCTCACGGTGCTGCGTTGCATGCCACCTCGGCCATGAAGGTGCGGCAGACATGAAACACTGAAATGTGACCCACCCGAACACCTCAGCAGATCCGCGTGGGGCACGTCCCCTCTGGGCCGGGCGAACCCTCGCGTTCGTGGGCATTCTGCTCGTCGCCGCGAATCTGCGGGCGGCCGTCACAGCGCTCTCGCCGATCTTCGACGAGATCACGCACGATGTCCCGTTCGGCGCCGCCGGGATCGGTCTGCTCGGCGCGCTCCCGCCGATCTGCTTCGCCGTGTTCGGCATCGTGGCCCCGCTGTTCACGCGCAGGGCGAGCCTCGAGGTCGTCCTGCTGGTCTCGCTGGCGGCCATCGTGGTGGGCGACCTACTGCGCGGGCTGTCGGTCTCGTTCTGGATGCTCGTGGCCGGCAGTGTGCTCACCTTCGCCGGCATGGCGGTCGGCAACGTGCTGCTGCCGCCGCTGGTCAAGCGCTACTTCCCCGACCGCGTCGGCCTCATGACCTCCCTGTACGCCACGGTGCTCGCGGTCAGCACGCTGGTGCCGCCGCTGCTCGCCGTTCCCGTCGCCGACTCGGCGGGCTGGCGCTACTCGGTGGGCATGTGGGCCGTGCTCGGCGTGATCGCGGCGCTCCCGTGGCTCGCCGTGCTCGTACGCCGGCCGGACGCCCGCCGCGTGGACGCCGAGGTCGAGGAGCCGGGATCGACCGCCATGGGCCGCGTGTGGCACGCTCCGCTCGCGTGGGCGATGGCCGTGACGTTCGCCGCGTCGTCCCTCAACGCCTACGCGCTGTTCGCCTGGCTGCCGGAGCTGCTGCACGACACCGCTCACACAGATGCAGCCCAGTCCGGCGCACTGCTCTCGCTGTATGCCGGAATCGGCATACCCGCCAGCCTGCTGATCCCTGCGCTCGCCAGCCGGATGCGCAATGTCGGCCTGCTGGTCTATCTCGGGGCGGCGTTCTTCATCGTCGGCTACCTCGGACTCATCCTCTGGCCGGGTGTCGCGACGTGGTTGTGGGTGGTGCTCGCCGGTCTCGGCCCGCTGCTGTTCCCGCTGTGCCTCGTGCTCATCAATCTGCGCACCCGCACCCACGAAGGCGCTGTGGCACTGAGCGGATTCGTCCAGGGTCTCGGGTACGTGCTCGGCGCGCTGGGGCCGATCGTCGTCGGTGCACTGCACGACGTCTCAGGAGGCTGGCTCTGGCCTCTCGTCTTCCTGCTGGGGACAGCCGTGGCGGTCGTGTTCGCCGGCACGGTCGTCGCACGGCCTGGAATGCTCGAGGACCACGTGGCACACGCGCGCTCGCGCTGACGCGGGGATGCCCCTACCGGGCGGGCAGCAGCTCCGCCCGGTGCACGAGCGCTCCTGCCCCGATCAGCGGCCCCTCACCCGATAGCCCCGACGCCACGACTCGCACCTTGCGCACGAACCCGAAGTAGTGCTCGGCGATCGTCGCGTTGATCACCTCGAAGAGGTCGGGCGTCGCCTGCGAGAAGCCGCCGCCGATGGCGACGAGCTCGAGGTCGAGCAGCGCCGTTGCGCTCGCGATCGCCTGCCCGACGGCGCGTCCCGTGCGCTCGATCGCAGCACGCGCCACGGGGTCGCCCGCCGCATACGCCGCAGCGAGAGCTTCGCCGTTCGTGCCGGAGAAGCCCTGCCGTCGTGCCCAGGCGACCGTGTGCGGGCCGCTCGCGATCGCCTCGAGCGATGTCGCCTTGCCGAACGTATCCTCGCCCTCGTACCCGGCCACCTCGACGTGGCCGATGTGCCCGGCGTTGCCGGTCGGGCCCGTGATCACTCGGCCGCCCACGATGAGTCCGCCGCCGATGCCGGTGGAGACCACCATCCCCATCACGTTGTCGACGCCCTGCGCCGCGCCCACCCAGTGCTCCGCCATGGTGATGGCGACGCCGTCCATCTCGAGCGTCACGGGCAGCTCGAGGCCGCGCTCGGCGAGCACCGACTCCACGAATGAGCGCAGGTCGTAGTCCCGCCAGTTCGGCACGTTGAGCGGCGACACGAGCCCGCGAGCCCGGTCGATCGGCCCGGCGCATCCGATGCCGACGCCGACCAATTCCTCGCCGTCGGCGGCATCCAGCGCGCGCTCGACGACCTCGCGAACGGATGCTTGCAACAGCTCGCTCGTCGCCTCGCGTCCGGTGGGGGCGCGGTGCCGCGAGTCGGGCACCACCTCGCCGTCCGGAGTGACGAGGGCGGATTCGACTT
Source organism: Humibacter sp. (assembly GCF_051954055.1). Classification (NCBI taxonomy): domain Bacteria; kingdom Bacillati; phylum Actinomycetota; class Actinomycetes; order Micrococcales; family Microbacteriaceae; genus Humibacter; species Humibacter sp. The sequence continues at coordinate 24,205 of NZ_JBQCIE010000101.1, forward strand.
TGGTGCCGCCGAAGTCGACGGCGAGAGCGAGGGGCGGGGTCATGAAACCAGGTTAGGGGAGCACAGGGCTCGTCCCGTACGCGCTACGAGGGGTCGCGGGAGACGATCGAGAGCCCGGGCATTCGCCCGCCCCGGCGCACGGCCAGCCTCAGGTGCGAGCGGCGCATGACGAGCAGCCCGATGACCACGGCGGTCAGCAGGGGGACGAGGCCGGAGACGGCGAGCCCCCAGTCGGGACCGAAGCGCTCGACGATCCAGCCCATCACCGGACCGCCGAGGGCCTGACCGCCCAGCTGAACCAGGATGTACAGCGCCATCACCCGGCCTCGGATGCCGAGGTTCGTCGACATCTGCACGAGCGAGTTCGCGCTCGTCAGGAACAGCAGGCTCGCCGCACCGCTCAGCGCCATGAGCAGGGCGAACACCACGATGTCGGGTGAGAGCGCAGCGGATGCCTGCACCACTCCCAGCACCACAGCCCCGCCGATCACGAGGCGCAGGCTGACGCCGACGCGGCGGGTGGACAGCACGGCACCGGTGAGCGCGCCGACGGCGACGAGCGCATTGAAGAACCCATAGCCGGCGGAGCCCACCTTGTAGACGTCGTTCGCGTACGCGGCCAGGAGCACGGGCATCGTGTAGGCGAACATCGCGACCGCGCCCAGCGTGATGATCGTGAACAGGATGGCCGGCTTGCGCGCCGCATAGTGCAGTCCCTCGGCGAGCTGCCCCTTGCCGCGCGGAGCGACCGGCGAGTGCAGCAGAGCCTTGGTGTTCATCATGCCGAGCGCGCCGACCACGACCAGGCACGCGCATCCATTGATCACGAAGGCCCAGCCGCTGCCCACGGCGCTGATCGCGATGCCGCCGACGGCCGGCCCGATGAGGGCGCCGAGCTGGAACGTGGACGAGTTCAGGCTGATCGCGTTGCTCAGCAGCTTCGGCCCCACGATCTCGTTCACGAACACCTGACGAGCCGGGTTGTCGACAACGGTGACGAATCCGCCGATGAACGCCAGTGCCCAGATGTGCCAGACCTGCACCGTTCCGGTGAGGATGAGCGTGGCGAGGATGCCCGCCAGCAGCGCCGCCGTCGACTGGGTGAGCATGAGGAGCACGCGCTTCGGATACCGGTCGGCGATGACGCCGCCGAGAAGACCGAAGATGAGCATCGGCGTGAACTGCATGGCGACCGTGACGCCCACCGCGGCGACACTGCCGGAGAGTTGGAGCACCAGCCAGTCTTGCGCCACCCGCTGCATGCCGAGCGCCGTCGTAGCGATCACCTGCGCGCCCGCATACAGCCGGTAGTTCGGAACGCGCAGCGACGAGAACGTGTCCCGCCACGGCGGGCGTCGCTCGAGCACGGGTACGGGCGCGGTGAGGAGGCTTTCGGCTGAGTGCGTCGGAGAGGTGGCTGTCACGAGTGCTTTTCGAATAAGAGGCTGATCGAACGTGTATTTCAACGCTAATCAAGCACTGCTCATTCCCCTAAGCAATCGGACCTATAACTCCTATTGGGTTTGTGAATGTATGCTTCGAGCATGTTCGATCCGGACCTGCTGGCCACCTTTCTCGCGGTGGCCGAGACGGGGAGCTTCACCAGGGCGGCGGAGCGGCTCGGGCTCAGCCAGCCGACCGTCAGCCAGCACGTCGCACGCCTCGAGAAGGCGGCGGGACGTGTGCTCGTCGACCGCGACACACGCCAGGTGCGCCTGACCGACAACGGGGATGCGATGGCCGGGTTCGCGCGCACCATCCTCGCCGCCCACGCCGCGGCGGACAGCTACTTCAGCGGCACCGCCATGCGTGGCCGTCTTCGCTTCGGAGCGGCGGACGACCTCGCGATCACGCAGTTGCCGAGCATCCTTCGCGACTTCCGGCAGGCGTATCCGCAGATCAACCTCGAGCTCACGGTGAGTCAGTCGACGCCGCTGCACCGCCGACTGAAGGCCGGTCAGCTCGACCTCATCTTCATCAAGCAGATGGCCGGCTCCCAGGAGGGTGACCGGGTGAGCACTGACGACCTCGTCTGGATGGGGCTCGACAAGACCGAACTCGGCCCTGACGATACGGTGCCGCTGATCGCGTACCAGGACCCGAGCATCAGCAGGCAGATGGCGATCGACGCACTCGAGGCCGCAGGCCGAGTGTGGCGCATCACGTGCAACACGCGCGAGGTGAACGGAGTGCTCGCCGCCGTGCGTGCCGGCCTAGGAGTCGCGCCTTTCCCGCGCACGATCATCCCCAACGACCTCGTCAAGGTGACGAACCGCCTCGGACTGCCTGAGCTCGGCCAGGTCGAGTTCAGCCTGCTGTCCAACCCCCGGGCCGCGGCCGAACCCGTCGCGGCGCTCACCCGAGCCATCATGGGTCGCACTCTGCACTGACCGCTGCGCCAGGCGAGTCGCGTCCCGTCGTCGCCGCATCGCGCGTTCGTAACTCCTGCAAATCCATTCGTCGAGGACTGCGGTGCCCGAGAAATGGCCGTCGCCGGTCTGAGTGGTTCTGGATTTGCAGGAGTTACGAACGAAGGGGCGAGCCAACGACACTGGGTGCCGCGCAGATGAGCAAGAGGATGCCGCCGCGTTGCTCATAAGTGGGAGCGCTTCGTAGTCTTGAAGACGCTATGAACTCCTCAGACGAACTGCTCGCCGTACGCGCGGCGGAGCTCTACTACGACGAGGGACGCACTCAGGACGAGATCGGCGCAGCGCTGCACATCACGCGCTGGAAGGTCGGCCGGCTGCTCGCCCAGGCGCGTTCTGCGGGCATCGTGCGCATCGAGATCGTGCATCCCAGAGCCAGGCGCGTGCTCGCCGAACAGGCCGTGAAGAAGCGATACGGGTTGAAGGACATCGTGGTCGCATCGTCTGCTGGTGTCTCCTCGCCGGAGGAGTTGCAGCGCCGGGTCGCACAGGCCGCGGCGGACTACCTCACCGCGATGCGCCCTGCACCGCAGACGCTCGGCGTCAGCTGGGGCCGCACCATGCACGACGTGGCAGCCTGCCTGCCCCGGGGATGGGCGCGCGGCGTCGGCGTCGTTCAGATCAACGGAGGACTGAGCCTCACGAAGTACGGCGACACCGCCTCGGCGACGGCGCTCGTCATCGCGCAGAAGGCGGCGGGTTCGGCGCACGTGCTGCCCATCCCGGCGATCCTCGAGCACACCGCGACGAAGCGAAGCATCGAGCACGACCGTGCCATCGCCGGTGTGCTCGATCGTGCGGCGCACGCCGAGGCGTACCTGTTCAGCGCAGGCGTCGCGGGTCCCGACTCGGCGCTCGTGCACAGCGGATACCTCACTGCGGATGAGGTGGAGAGCCTGGTCTGCAAGGGCGCGGTCGGAGACGTGATCGGCCGTTTCATCGGGGCGGACGGCAAGCCCGTCGACGCCGAGCTCGACTCGCGCACCGTCGGCTTGCCTCTCGAGCGGATCAAGGCATCCGAGACGGCTATCGCGGTCGTCGCGGGCGATGGGAAGCACGAGGTGGCGAGAGCGCTCGTCACCAACGGCCTGTGCACCGTGCTCATCACCGACGACCAGACGGCAGCCGCGCTGCTCGACGAGGCGTCGGATGAGCGGATGCCCGCGAGCCAGAGCGCGGCGCAGCAGGAGGCGACAGTGGGGGAGCGGGCATCATGACGCTGGATCTCGCACGCACGGTCGTCGGCTCCGAACTGAGCGAGCGGAGCCTCCGCGGCTTCGTGCTCGGCCTGCCGGGCGTGGATGCCGTCGGCCTCGAGCAGCGCGCTGCTGCGCTCGCGACACGCTCCATCAAGACGTCGTCGAAGGAGCGGGCGCTCGACACGATCGTCTCCCTGATCGACCTGACCACGCTCGAGGGCGCCGACACCGCAGGCAAGGTGCGATCGCTGGTGGCCAAGGCGATCCTCCCCGACCCGGCAGACCCGACCTGCCCGCAGGTGGCCGCCGTGTGCGTGTACGGCGACCTCGTGCCGGTGGCCGTCGAAGCTCTGGGAGCAGCTCATCGCCAAGCGGGAGGAACGATCGGTGTCGCCGCCGTGGCCACCGCGTTCCCGAGCGGCCGCGCGTCGCTGAACGTCAAGCTGGCCGACACCGCCGACGCTGTCGCCGCGGGTGCCGACGAGATCGACATGGTGATCGACCGCGGCGCGTTCCTCTCCGGCAGGTACGGCGAGGTGTTCGACGAGATCGTCGCGGTCAAGGAGGCGTGCCGCCGCGCAGACGGTTCCAGCGCGCACCTCAAGGTGATCCTCGAGACCGGCGAACTGGCCACCTACGACAACGTGTGCAGGGCATCCTGGCTGGCCATCCTGGCCGGTGCCGACTTCATCAAGACCTCCACCGGCAAGGTGTCGCCCGCCGCCACGCTCCCGGTGACGTTGCTGATGCTCGAGGTCGTGCGGGACTGGCACCGGCTGACCGGAGAGACCGTCGGCGTGAAGCCCGCGGGCGGCATCCGTTCGTCGAAGGACGCCGTTCGCTACCTCGTCACGGTCGCCGAGACGGCCGGTGAGCGCTGGCTCGACCCGCACCTGTTCCGGTTCGGCGCGTCCAGCCTGCTGAACGACGTGCTGCTGCAGCGCCAGAAGCTCACCACCGGACACTACTCCGGTGCCGACTACGTGACCATCGACTGAATCCCGGCCGAACGAGAGAGCTTTCAGACCATGACCTTCCTCGACTACGCGCCGGCGCCCGAGTCGCGCGCGATCCTCGACCTCAAGCCCTCGTACGGCCTCTTCATCGACGGCGAATTCGTCGACGGGCACGGCGACGCCTTCCGCACGATCTCGCCGGCGACCGAGGAGACGATCGCCGAGATCGCCTCGGGCGACGAGCACGACGTCGACCTCGCCGTGAGCGCTGCCAGACGCGCCTACGAGAAGGTGTGGTCGCGCATGAGCGGCGCGGACCGGGGCAAGTACCTGTTCCGCATCGCCCGCATCGTGCAGGAGCGCGCCCGCGAGCTCGCCGTGGCGGAGAGCCTCGACAACGGCAAGCCGATCAAGGAGAGCCGTGACGTCGACGTTCCGCTCGTCGCCGCCTGGTTCTTCTACTACGCGGGATGGGCCGACAAGCTCGATCATGCCGGCCTCGGTCCCGCTCCTCGCGCCCTCGGCGTCGCGGGTCAGATCATCCCGTGGAACTTCCCGCTGCTCATGCTCGCGTGGAAGATCGCGCCGGCGCTCGCCGCAGGAAACACCGTGGTGCTGAAGCCCGCGGAGACCACCCCGCTGACGGCTCTGCTGTTCGCCGAGATCGTGCAGCAGGCCGGCCTCCCCACCGGCGTGGTGAACATCGTGACCGGAGCGGGCGAGACCGGCAGGATGCTCGTGAATCACCCCGACGTCGACAAGGTGGCGTTCACGGGCTCGACGGCCGTCGGTCGCGAGATCGCTCGCGCCGTCGCCGGAACGGGCAAGAAGGTCACGCTGGAGCTCGGTGGCAAGGCCGCCAACATCGTGTTCGACGATGCTCCCATCGATCAGGCGATCGAGGGCATCGTGAACGGCATCTTCTTCAACCAGGGGCACGTGTGCTGCGCCGGCAGCCGTCTCCTGGTGCAGGAGAGCGTGCACGAGGAGGTCGTCGACCGGCTGAAGACTCGTCTCGGAACGCTGCGCCTCGGCGATCCGCTCGACAAGAACACCGACATCGGCGCGATCAACTCCGCCGAGCAGCTGGCGCGCATCCGCGAGCTCAGCGCCGTCGGCGAGACGGAGGGTGCCGAGCGATGGAGCGCCGAGTGCGCCATCCCCGAACGCGGATTCTGGTTCGCGCCGACCATCTTCGACAACGTCTCGACATCGAGCCGCATCGCCAGGGAGGAGATCTTCGGGCCGGTGCTGTCGGTGCTGACGTTCCGCACGCCCGACGAGGCGATCGCCAAGGCGAACAACACGCCGTACGGGCTCTCGGCGGGCATCTGGACCGACAAGGGCAGCCGCATCCTCGCCGTGGCCGACCGGCTCCGGGCCGGGGTGGTGTGGGCGAACACGTTCAACCGGTTCGACCCGACGTCGCCGTTCGGCGGATACAAGGAGTCCGGCTACGGCCGCGAGGGCGGCCGCCACGGGCTGGCCGGATATTTGGCCCCTGCCGCCCCGGCCCAGACGAAGCGCCTCACCGTGCGCACCTCCGCGAAGAAGGGATCCGCCCGATGACGCGCCTTGCCGTGCCGAAGACGTACAAGCTGTTCATCGGCGGGGCGTTCCCGCGCAGCGAGTCAGGTCGCAGCTACGAGGTGCTGGCCGCCGACGGTGCGTTCCTCGCCAACGCGGCGAAGGCATCCAGAAAGGACGCACGGGACGCCGTCGTCGCCGCCCGCAAGGCCGTGGCCGGCTGGTCGGGCGCGACCGCGTACAACCGCGGGCAGGTGCTCTACCGGGTGGCAGAGCTGCTGGAGGGGCGACGCGCCCAGTTCGCGGACGAGGTGCAGGCATCCGAGGGGCTCTCGAAGCAGGATGCCGCTGTGCAGGTCGAGGCGGCCATCGACACGTGGGTCTGGTACGCAGGCTGGGCGGACAAGTACGCGCAGGTCGTGGGCAACGCCAATCCGGTGGCCGGCCCGTTCTTCAACATCTCGGTGCCGGAGCCGACCGGGGTGGTCGCCGCGATCGCACCGCAGGGCTCGCTCTCGCTGCTCGGTCTCGTCGCCGTGGTCGCCCCGGCCATCGTGACGGGAAACGCGGTCGTCGTGGTAGCCGACGAGCGGCATCCGCTTTCGGCGATCTCGCTCGCGGAGGTGCTGGCCACCAGCGACGTTCCTGGCGGAGTGGTCAACGTGCTCACCGGATCGGCGGCGGAGATCGCACCGTGGCTCGCGTCGCACTCCGACGTGAACGCTCTTGATCTCACCGGTGCTGGCGACCTGGACTGGGTCGACCTGCAGATCTCGGCAGCCGAGACACTGAAGCGGGTGCTGCCGCCCACCGGCGGCGAGCCCGACGTGCGTTCGCTGGAGCGGATCACCGCTTTCGTGGAGACGAAGACCGTCTGGCACACCAAGAGCATGCGCTGACCGGCCAGGCATCGACGCAAGCAGGCCGTGCGCCCGTTCGTCAAGTGGTGGCGTGCGCTCAGGCTCCCGGGTGAAGATGGAGTTCCTTAGGCGTTGGGAGCGACATGTCCGACGAGGTGTCCACCGTGTTCGTGGGAGACAGCATCACGGCCGGCGGTCGGTGGGACGAGTGGTTCCCGGAGGAGCGCTCGCGCAACCTCGGCGTCGGCGGTGACACGACGGATGCCGTGCTGGCGCGCCTGGACGAGATCATCGCCCTCGATCCGGACACCGTCGTTCTCCTGATCGGCACGAACGACCTGGCGTGGCGGCGCTCCGCCGAGCACATCGTGCGCAACATCGAGACCATCCTGGTCTCCCTGCGCAAGGCGCTTCCGGGTGCTCAGCTGCTCGTGCAATCGGTCATGCCGCGCGAGGCCGCCTACACCGACACGATCAAAGACGTGAACCGGCACCTGTGGCAGTTCGCCTCGACGGTGCGAGCACAGTACCTCGACCTCTGGCCGGCACTGGCCGGCGACGACGGCGGAATCGACCCGCAGTACTCCGACGACTCGCTGCACCTGAACGAACGGGGCTACGAGGTCTGGGCGGGGGAGTTGCGCGGAGCCCTCGAGACGCTGCATCGGGTGCCGCCGTCGAGCCGCCCCATCCTCATTCCGCGCGAGCACGTGCGGCACCGCAGGTAGAGAATCCGCCTCGAGCGCCCTCTACACGGCGGCAGACGCCAGCTCGCGGTCGAACGCCGCGAGGGCATCAGGCGAGAACAGCACGAACCGCACGAGTTCGAGTCCCGCCACGTCGCGCGCGCCTTCGAAGCAGGTTGCGACGGCGACCCGGGCTGCGTCGTCCATCGGCCAGCCGTACACGCCGGCCGAAATAGCCGGGAACGCGATGGATGCCGCACCCACCTCGCCCGCAACCTCCAGCGACCTCGAGTACGCGCTCCGCAGCAGCGAAGTCCGGTCGTCGCGTCGCGACCACACCGGGCCGACGGTGTGGATGACATGGCCAGCGGGCAGGCGACCCGCCGTCGTCGCGACCGCGTCGCCCGTCGGTAGTCCATCCGGGAGCCGGGTCTCCCGGAGCACCCTGCAGGCGGCGAGGATGTCCGGACCTCCGGCGCGATGGATGGCACCATCCACGCCGCCTCCACCCATCAGCGACGAGTTGGCGGCGTTCACGATCGCGTCGACCCGCTGCTCGGTGATGTCGCCGAGCACGGTCTCGAAGCGCACCCCGTTCACCGAGCGCGACGTTCCGTTCTGCGAGCCGGCCACGGTCATCCTCGGTTGTTGGCGAGTTCGAAGACGCGCAGCAACTCCTCGATGGCGCGTTCGCGCTGGTCGCCCCCCGCCTCGAACTGCTCGGCGACGTGCGTTCGCAGGTGGTTCTCCACGAGCAGCTTGTTCAGCGAACCGAGCGACTTCTGGATAGCGAGCGACTGGGTGATGATGTCGACGCAGTAGTCCTCGTTCTCGATCATCTTCTCGAGTCCGCGCAACTGGCCGGACAGGATGCGCGTGCGGTGCAGTGCCCGCTTCTTGATGTCCTCGATCACGCTCTCAGGGTAGGCCGTGCCACCGCGCTCAGCGGTTCATCCGGCCTGTTCAGGAACGCCTACGAGGGGCAGCGGCCCCGAAGGGGGGACTGTGCCGGTCTCCTGCGGTCTTTCTAGACTGTCGACGGATCCTCATAAGACCCGAGACGCCACCCGAAGGCGTTGCGCCACCCGAAGGCGCGAGGAGGCACCCGCATGCTCAAAAATCTGTCACCGATCGTCTCCGGTGCGCTGCTGCACGCGCTCGATGCTGCCCCGAGTGGCGCGTGGATCGCGATCGTGAGCGCCGAACACGACGTTCCAGAAGGCATCCCGATCGGCCACGAAGGGGTCGAGGAGGTCGCGATGGCCGTGCTGGCCGTCACACCGCTCGACCCGGATGCCCCCATCGTCATCGAAGGCGACAACGAGCTCAGCGACATCTCGTTCGCCGTCGCGGGGTTGGCAGCGGATGCCGAAGGCCGTCGTTTCGAGACTCTCCCCGTCTCCGAGACGGCCTTCGGCGCGCTGCTCACCGCGAGCCGCGTCACGGTGGTGGTCGACACCGCCGACAGCTTCGGCTTCTTGCTCTGCAAGGGTCGCTGCTGAGAGGAACCGGCGCGGCCTCGGCCGCACCCGTTTCTCAGACGCATGGCTCGCGTCTACGCGGCCCTCGGCGCGCCCCGAGAGTGCGAGGCTCAGCCCGCACGCGCCGAGGGCCGCCTCGGCGTGCCCGCGGCATGTGCGCCACTGTCGTGACCGTCGAGCCTGAGCACACGACGCGCGGGTAAGCTTCAGGCGATGTCGCGCCCCCAGACCCCGCCAACCCGTGCCCGTCTCGCCCTCCTGCCCGGGCTGATCGGCGCGATCGTCCTGATCGCGGCGCTGGCGCTGATTCACGGCAGCTGGTACATCTGGGTGCTCTACGCGGTCGCGATCCTGGCGCTGATCATGTGCGTCTTCGCCGTGCAGGGCAAGAACTACTGGTGGCTCGCCGGTCTCATCCCGATCGCCATCGTGTTCAACCCGGTGTGGCCGTTGTCGATCCCCGATCTCTGGCTGCGACTTCTGCACCTGGCCGGCGCCATTGTGTTCATCGCCGCCGGGATCTCCATCAAAGTTCCCGTCGAGGAGGGCAAGCAGGGCCCCGCCGGTCGATACGACGGCAAGCGCGGTGGCGGTACTAGAGGTCGCAGCTCCGGACGCAAGTGACGTCTCGCTCCGACGCGCGAGCCGCAAGTGACGCAATGCGTCCGCGTGCCGTAAAATAATCCAGCGTCGGGGTTCTGGCCTTCGCTTCAAGTCTCGTCGGCTGCATCGCAGACGACACTCGGGCTTCACCCTCGCCTCCCGCATCGGTCTTGTCGTCACCGTCTTCTCATGGCACGAGAAGGACCCATGCGGGCGGATGCCGTCACCCCGTCGCCCCACCAGGAGCGGCCCGCGTCTCGACCGGGCCGTCACGCACAGGAGGATCATGCCGAACACCGGCGATCGCACCGCCCAGGCATCACGCCGTTCCGGCTCCCGTCATTCGAACAACGACGGTCTCATCCCCGTGCTCGCCAGACGCGTGCGCGAGGTCGAATCGAAGGCCACGACGGGCAAGAAGCTGGGGCCGACGAACCGCACCAAATTCCAGGTGATCGCGCTCCTCATGCGCGAGGAACGCGGCCGCGCCAAGTCCGACCCTGCGCTGAGCGACTCGGCGCGCGCCGAGCAGCTGAAGCGGCTCGACGGCATCGCCACCATCCTGGCGAAGACCGCTGCCCGCGACACGTCGCTGATCGCACTGCTCGAGTCGACGGCTCCGCCCAGTCCCGCCGCGCAGAAGATGCGCAGGGACTGGCTGCTGGAATCCGGCGCCGAACTGGAGCCCGACGATCTGATCATCACGACCGAAGCGCCGAAGCCCAAGCAGGAGGTACTGCTCTCACCGGAGCTCGCGCAGAAGCAGGTCATCCCGCAGTCCGTGCGCGCCAGGCAACTCTCCAACCCTTTCCTCGCCCCGGACTTCGCGCTCGCCGGCCACGCGGCGCCTGCGCCTCGCCGCCGGCTCGACTCCTGGGAGCTGCTCGGCCCGCTCTTCAAATCGTTCGAGTACGGATCGGGCGGTCAGGCGGCCAGCATGGAGCTGCCTCCCGCGCCGAGGATCGACAGGTATTCGCCGACCGGCATGGAGCTCATGAAGCACCAGGCGCGGTTCGTCGAGTCCGTGCGGCTGGGGCATCGCAGCTTCCTGCTGGCCGACGAGCCGGGGCTCGGCAAGACGGCGCAGTCCGTGCTGGCGGCGTCCGTCGCGGGCGCGTACCCCCTGCTGGCGGTCGTGCCCAACGTCGTGAAGATGAACTGGGCGCGCGAAGTCGCGCTGTGGACGCCGCACCGCAGGGCGACGGTCATCCATGGCGACGGCGAGGGGCTGGATGCCTTCGCCGACGTCGTCATCGTCAACTACGAGGTGCTGGACCGACACCTCGCCTGGCTGTCCGAGCTGGGCTTCCGAGGAATGGTGGTCGATGAGGCGCACTTCATCAAGAACCTGCACTCGCAACGATCCCGTTACGTGCTCTCCCTGGCGGATGCCATCAGGCACACCGTCGCGGACCCCCTGATGATAGCCCTCACCGGAACGCCGCTGATCAACGACATCGACGACTTCCGCGCGATCTGGCAGTTCCTCGGCTGGATCGACGGCGCGAAGCCGACGGCGGAGCTCATGGAGCGACTCGACGAGACCGGCCTCACGCCCGCCGACCCCGGGTTCTACACGGCGGCAAGGGAGTCCGTGATCGACATGGGCATCGTGCGCCGCAAGAAGATCGACGTCGCCGCCGATCTGCCTTCGCGTCGCGTCGTCGACCTGCCGGTCGAACTGGATGACGAGCTCGGCCGCTCCATCAAAGCGGCGGAGCGCGAACTGGCTGCCCGGCTCGTGCAGCGCTACCGGCGCGCGGAGACCGCCGGCGTCGGGGAGTCCGTTTCTGGCGACGCGGACGAGCGACGCGAGCACCTCATCCGCATGGTCGCGCACGCGGAGCTGGAGGAGTCGAAGGGCGCGAAGACCGGCGAGAACGTGTTCACCATGGTGCGCAAGATCGGCCAGGCGAAGGCCGCGCTCGCCGCGGACTACGCGGCGCAGCTGGCGCGATCGGTGGGCAAGGTGGTGTTCTTCGCCAAGCACATCGACGTGATGGACCAGGCGGAGGAGGCGTTCGCCTCGCTTCAGCTGCGCAGCGTCTCCATCCGCGGCGACCAGACCGCGCTCGCGCGCCAGCGGGAGATCGACGCGTTCAACAACGATCCAGGGGTGTCGGTCGCGGTGTGCTCGCTGACCGCCGCGGGCGTCGGGCTGAACCTGCAGGCGGCATCCAACGTCGTGCTCGCCGAGCTGAGCTGGACCGCGGCCGAGCAGACGCAGGCGATCGACCGCGTGCACCGCATCGGTCAGGAGGAGCCGGTGACGGCCTGGCGGATCATCGCGGCGCAGACGATCGACGCGAAGATCGCGGAGCTGATCGACTCGAAGCAGTCGCTGGCGCTGCGCGCGCTGGACGGCGTCGACGTCGAGCCGGGCTCGGCCGACTCGGTGCAGCTGGATGCGCTGATCTCGCTGCTGCGCGACGCCCTGAACGGATAGGGCTCAGGCGTCGTCGTCGGGTTCGTCGTCGAAGACCACGACCCGCTCATCATCGGGGAAGCCATCGTCGATGTCGTCGTCGATGGGGCGTTCGTCCTCGTCTGCCAGCGCTTCCGCCTCGTCGAACTCGGGCTCGTAGTCGCCCTCCTGAGCGGCGGCGAACTCGTCGTAGTCCGGGTCGGAATCCGCTGGCACAGCCTCGGCGTGCTCGGTCATGCAGTCAGGTTACGTCCGTGCCGGGTCGCCACGCACCCGCCGAGTGGCTCGGGCCGTCTCCTCGCACGGTCCACTCGTGACACCTGCGCAAGACTGGGGTGATGAGCAAGCGGCACGGCACCTCCACGATCGAGATCGAGCGCAAGTACGACGTGACCGAGACGGCGGGCGTTCCCGCGTTCGTCGGCGTCGGCCCGATCGCGGTGATCGAGGCGCCGGAGGTGCGCGAGCTGGATGCCGTCTACTACGACACGACCGACCTGAAGCTCGCTCACGCCCGGGTGGCCCTCCGCAGGCGCGAGGGAGGTCCCGATGCCGGCTGGCACATCAAGCGCGACGTCGAAGAGGGCCGCATGGAGCAGCACTGGTCGCTCGGCATCGAAGCGGATGATCGTGCCGGGGTAAGCGACAGCCGTGAGCGCGACGAGGGGCGGGCATCCGTGCCCCAGTTCCTGGTGGAGGAGCTGGCCGACCTGATCGGAGAGGCGGAGCTGGTACCGATCGCCCGAGTGCGCAACCACCGCATGGTCAGCCGGCTTCTGGATGCCGCTGGCTACCCGGTCGCCGAGTACTGCGACGACCACGTGACGGGCGAGAACCTCGTCACCGGCGGGCGCGAGACGTGGCGGGAGTGGGAGGTCGAGCTCTCTGCAGCCGCACCGGACAGCAGGCGGGCGCGAACGGAACTGCTCGACGGACTGGAGCAGGTCGTGATTTCCGCGGGTGGGCATCCCTCGCAGAGCTCATCGAAGCTGGAGCGGGCGCTGAGAGCGGGCTGAATCGCTCTCCTGCAGCCGCCGCTCCCGTTTTGGAGGGGACCGGCGGCATCCGGCATGATCATTGACGTATCGGCCGATACACCGGCGTATCGACGTGCAAACAGATGTGATCCCTGTGTGTGCGAAAGAGGCGCGTAATGAAGATCGGAATCCTCACCTCGGGCGGCGACTGTCCCGGCCTGAACGCGGTGATCCGCGGCGCCGTGCTGAAGGGCGATCGCGTCTATGGCGACGAGTTCGTGGGATTCCGGTACGGCTGGCGCGGCGTCGTCGACGCAGACATCGTGCCCCTCGACAGGCACAGCGTTCGCGGTCTCTCCCGCCAGGGCGGGACCATCCTCGGCTCCAGCCGCACCAATCCGTTCGAGGGCGACGGCGGCGGGCCGGAGAAGATCCAGCGGATGCTCGACGAGCACGGCATCGACGCGATCGTCGCCATCGGCGGTGAGGGCACACTGACGGCCGCGCGTCGCCTCGTCGACGAGGGCGGACTGAAGGTGATCGGCGTGCCGAAGACCATCGACAACGACCTGGCGGCGACCGACTACTCGTTCGGCTTCGACACCGCGGTGGAGATAGCGACCGAGGCCATCGACCGTCTGCGCACGACGGCCGAGTCGCACCAGCGCTGCATGATCGTGGAGGTCATGGGCAGACACGTCGGCTGGATCGCTCTGCACTCCGGCATGGCCGGCGGTGCTCACGCCATCCTGATCCCGGAGCAGCCGCAGTCGATCGAGCAGATCTGCGAATGGGTCGAGCATGTACGCGACCGTGGCCGTGCACCCGTCGTCGTGGTCTCCGAGGGCTTCCACCTGAACACCATGGAGGGCGCGCACTCGCACAAGGGACTCGACGCGTTCAATCGTCCTCGCCTAGGCGGCATCGGCGAGCTGCTCGCTCCGATGATCGAGGAGCGCACCGGGATCGAGTCCAGGGCAACGGTGATCGGCCACATCCAGCGCGGCGGCGTGCCGAGCGCCTACGACCGAGTGCTGGCAACGCGCCTCGGCATGGCGGCGGTGGATGCGGCGCAGACGGGCCAGTGGGGTTCGATGGTGTCGCTGAAGGGAACGGATGTCGAGATCGTCTCGATCGCGGACGCCACCGGCGGTCTGAACACCGTTCCCGACTACCGCTACGAGGAGGCGGCGCTGCTCTTCGGGTAAGCCCGGAAGGCGGAACCTCGCCACCTCGGTCGCGAGTTTGCGAGCGAGGCGAACTATTTCGCGCCCTCGATGGTCGATCCGCCTGGTGTTGGCTAGGCTGTCCGCGTACTGCAGCCCTGATGAGGGGGGTCGATTCGGGCTGGCTGGAACCCGACCAGGAGCGCCCGTGGGCCGACACAGCAGCAACGAACGACCCCAAAGGGGCTCCGCCAGGCGACCAGTGTCGCGGTCCACCGGACCAGTCCCCGTACAGCAGCAGCCGAAGCGCCGCAGCATCCGCGGAACGATGTGGTTCATCGCGGGCGGTGTAGTGCTCGTGCTCATCGTCACCGGCTGCGTCGCGTGGACCAAGAACGTGTTCAATCCGGTCCTGCCCGCCGCGGCGTGGGCGCAGACGTGCGATCCGGTCGACCTGCGAGTCGTCGCCGATCCGTCGATCGCCGACGCGCTCGCGAAGTCCGCGCAGGGCTTCGACGCGACGACTCCGTGCGTGCACACGACCGTGCGCTCCGAGAAGTCGGCCGACACGGCATCCACGCTCGCCGTCGGGGGCGACGCGAAGGCCGACGTGTGGATACCCGACTCGCCGGCGTGGGAGCCGCGCATGCAGGTGCTGTCGTGGTCGCTCATCCGCCGCGCCCCGCTCGCGGACTTCGGGCCGTCGATCGCCTCCAGTCCTCTCGTGTTCGCAACGCCGTCGGAGAACGCGGATGCCTTCAACGGGCAGAGCCTGCAGTGGAGCACCATCGCAGACGGAGATACTCCGGCGCTCCTTCCCGAGCCTGCGCAGAACGGTTCGAGCCTTGCAGCGCTCGCAGAGATCAAGGCGACGGCGAACCCGAACGACGACCTGGCCTTCTCGCGCGACATGATCGAACTCGGCAAGACCATCCCGCCGACAGTCGCCGATGCGTTCACCGATGCCGAGAACGCCTCGGCTCCCACCGTGGTCCTCACGACGGAGCAGTCGGTCGTCGCCCAGAACGAGTCATCGCCCGACCACCAGTTCTTCGCCCTCTACCCGAAGGACGGCACGGTCAGCGTGTCGTATCCGTTCGTTCGCGTGGCCGGGCCGACCACGGGTGACAAGAACAAGGACGAGCTGATCGACGCCCTCGAGCGTCAGTTCACGACGGATGCCAAGACGCTCGCGCAGGCCGGGTTCCGCACCGCGAACGCCGCGTCCGACTTCGCGGCGAAGGGTGTCGTGGCGAACGCGCCGAAGACCCGTCCAGCCCTCGACGGAGGCGCCCAGATCGGTCTGCTGCAGAGCTGGTCGGCCATCACTTTGCGCTCCCGCATGCTCGTGGTGGTCGACACGTCGGGCTCGATGGACGAGGACGCGGGCGGTCGAAGTCGCATCGCCGTGTTCCAGGACGCGGCGAACAGCATGCTCCAACTCCTGCCGCCGCAGACGGATATGGGCGTCTGGACGTTCTCCACGAACCAGTCCGGCACTCAGCCGTGGGCGCAGCAGACGCCCATTCTGCCGCTGAGCGATCCGGCGCACGCCGCCGATGTGTCACGCGTGTACGCGTCGCTGTCGGGCATGGTCAAGGGCGACACCGGACTGTACGACACCGTGCTCGCGGCGGTGAAGGCCGTGCAGAACGGCTACGACCCTCACATGGCCGACTACGTGCTCGTGGTCACCGACGGCAGGAACGACGACCCGGCCGGCGGCCTCAGCCTGCCCGACCTGCTCTCGCAGCTGAAGGCGCTGCGCAATCCTGCCAAGCCCGTTCCGGTGATCATGGTCGGAATGGGGCCGGACACCGATGTGTCGGCGATGTCGCAGATCGCGAATGCCACGGTGGGTGCCGTGTACACGGCGGAGCAGCCGCACGACATCACGAACGTGCTCGTCGAGGCGCTCGCGCAGCGCACCTGCCGCCCCTACTGCTCCTGACCGGCGCGCAGCACATCCAGCAGCCACGCCAGCTCGAAGGCGCGCTCACGCCACGAGTTGTACCGTCCGCTGACGCCGCCGTGACCTGCCGACATCTCCGTCTTCAGCAGTACTGGAGCACCGGCCTCGCGTAGCCTCGCGACCCACTTGGCCGGCTCCACGTACAGCACCCGGGTGTCGTTCAGGCTGGTGACGGCGAGGATGCGCGGGTAGGCACGGGCATCCTGCGGCACGTTCTCGTACGGCGTGTACGACTTCATGTACTCGTAGACCGACGGGTCGTGCAGCGGGTCGCCCCACTCGTCCCACTCGATCACGGTGAGCGGGAGATCGGGGTCGAGGATGCTCGTCAACGCGTCGACGAACGGCACGGCCGCCAGGATGCCGGCGAACAGCTGCGGTGCGAGGTTCGCCACCGCACCCATGAGCAGTCCGCCTGCGCTTCCGCCCTCAGCCACCATCCGGTCGGGAATGGTCCAGCCGCGCTCGACGAGGTGCTTGGCGCAGGCGACGAAGTCGGTGAACGTGTTCCGCTTGCGGGTGAGCTTGCCGTCTTCGTACCAGCGCCTGCCGAGCTCGCCGCCGCCGCGCACGTGCGCGATCGCGAACACCACGCCGCGGTCGAGCAGCGACAGTCGTGCGATGGACACGGACGGGTCGATGCTGTGCTCGTACGATCCGTAGCCGTACAGCTCGAGCGGTGCCGGCGTGCCGGGCTGGACGAGGTCCTTTCGGTAGACCAGCGAGATGGGCACGAGCGTGCCGTCGTCGGACCGCGCCCATTCGCGGCGCTGCTCGTAGGCATCCGGGTCGTAGCCGCCGAGGATCGGCTGTCGCTTCAGGAGGCGCAGCTCGCTCGAGACCGCGTCGGCGCCAGGGGTCCAGTCGTACACGGTCGACGGCGTGACCAGTGAACCGTAGCCGAGGCGCACGGTGGGCTGCTCCCACTCCGGGTTGCCGCTCGTGCCCACCGTGTACAGCGGTTCGTCGAACTCGAGCTCGCGCAGCTGTCCGTAGCCGTCCCCGGTCAGCGGTAACACCGCCACCCGGGTGAGCGCCTCCCTGCGGTACTCGACGATCACGCGCGAGGCGAACGCATCCGCCGACTCGAGGCGCACGCCGGGCCGGTGCGGAAGGATGATCCGCCGTGGTCCGGCGGGATCGGATGCCGCGACGTCCACCAGCTCGAAGTCCTCGGCGCCGTCGTTGTGCACGATGAGCAACCGGTCATCGCCGGCCACGATCGCGTGCTCCACCGAGTACTCGACGCCCTCGCGCCTCGGCCACACGACGGTCGGCGCGGCGGTCGGATCGTCCGCCGGGATGAGCCTGGACTCGCTCGTGATCGACGAGCCGATTCCCACCTCGAGGTAGCCGCGGCTGCGGCTGACGCCGATGCCGACCCAGAACCGCTCGTCCTTCTCGTGGTGCACGACCACGTCGGCGGAAGCGTCCGTTCCCAGCTCGTGCCGCCAGATCGTGTCGGGCCGCCACGCGTCGTCGACAGTGGCGTAGAACGCGTACCGACCGTCGGGGGAGAGCACGGCCCCGGCCGACGTGTTCGGCACCTCGTCACCGAGCTCGCCGCCGTTCACGAGGTCGCGCACGCGAAGCGTGTACCGCTCGTCGCCGATCGTGTCCACCGCGTACAGCAGCATCGTGCCGTCGGCGCTGACGTCGAAGGTGCCCAGCCGGAAGAACTCGTGCCCCTCCGCCTCCGCGTTGGCGTCGAAGAGCACCTGCTCGCCAGGGAGCGCTGGTGTGCCCGCGTCCACGTCGGCCACGGTCGGCGGGGTCCAGTCGTCGTCGGACGCGATCGGGGCGCGGCACTGCACGCCGTACTGCCTGCCCTCGAACGAGCGGGAGTAGTACCACCAGCGGCCCTCGCGCACCGGAACCGACAGGTCGGTCTCCTGGGTGCGTGAGCGGATCTCCTCGAAGATCCGCTCACGCAACTGTTCCAGGTGCGCGGTCTGCGCCTCGGTGTAAGCGTTCTCCGCCTCCAGGTGCGCGATCACCTCGGGGTCCTCCTTGTCGCGCAGCCACTCGTAGGGGTCCTGCACGGAGTCTCCGTGGTGTGTACGGGTGAACGGGACCCGCTTGGCGGCGGGCGCGGCGATGTCGAGACCGGGCATGCGATCCACGCTATCCGTAACATGCTCGCCACCGCGGACGACCGCCGCGACGTCGCCCGCCTCGCCGCGGTGCAGGGTCGGTAGCGTTACGTGCATGAGCATTCCGCAGCGCGTGTTGAACGATGGAACGAGCATCCCCGCGATCGGTTTCGGAACGTATCCGTTGCGCGGCGAGACGGGCGAGAGGGCCGTGGTGTCGGCGATCGAGGCCGGCTATCGGCTGCTGGACACGGCCGTCAACTACGAGAACGAGGATGCCGTCGGCCGCGGCATGCGGGCATCCGGACTCGAGCGCGCTCAGCTCATCGTGCAGACGAAGATCCCCGGACGACACCACGGGTACGACGAGACCATGGCCTCGTTCGAGCAGTCCAGGCGCGCTCTCGACGTCGAGATGATCGACGTGTACCTGATCCACTGGCCGAACCCGAGCGTCGACCGGTACGTGGAGACGTTCAAGGCGATGATCGATCTGCGCGATCGAGGGCTGGTGCGAACGATCGGCGTCTCCAACTTCACGGAGGAGTTCCTCACCAGGCTGCAGCGCGAGACCGGAGAGCTGCCTGCGGTGAACCAGGTGGAGCTGCACCCGTACTTCCCGCAGGAGCGCTTGCGCGCGTTCCACGACGAGCACGGCATCGTCACAGAGGCATGGAGCCCGCTCGGCAAGAACTCGCCGGTGCTGGAGGAGCAGGCGATCGTGGATGCCGCGGCGGCTCACGGCGTCACTCCGGCGCAGGTCATTCTGCGGTGGCACGTTCAGCTCGGATCCGTTCCTCTGCCGAAGTCGGGCAACGCCGAACGCCAGCACGAGAACTTCGACGTCTTCGGTTTCGAGCTGAGCGCCGAAGAGGTCGAGGCGATCACCGCGCTCGGCAAGTCAGACGGACGGTTGTTCGGGGGCGACCCGAACCATCACGAAGAGCAGTAGCGGGAGACGACCAAGGCGGGGGCCGGGACGATTCCCGGTCCCCGCCTTCGTCAGGAGGGCGTCAGTGAAGGCGCTCGGCGCGAACGACGTTCACGCGTCGATCGGCTTGTCGTGCTTCTCCTCGACAGTGACGGTCGGGTGCTCATCGGAGACCGCGCCGCTGGTCACCGCGATCTTGCGCGGCTTCGCCTTCTCACTGACCGGGATCGTCACGCTGAGCACGCCGTTCACGTAGTTGGCGGAGATGCGCTCGGTGTCGACTCCCTGGCCGAGGCTGAGCTGACGAAGGAATGAGCCGGACTGGCGCTCTCGCGTGATCCACTTCACGCCGTCGCCGCTCGACAGGGTCCGCTCGGCGCGGATCGTCAGCAGCTGGCCGTCGACGTCGATGTCCACCGAGCCGGGGTCGATTCCGGGCAGGTCGGCGTTCAGCACGTAGGTGTCGCCGTCGCGGTACAGATCCATCGGCATCAGCCGCGGTCCCTGCCCGCTACCGAACATGGCGCCGGCCAGCCGATCGAGTTCGCGGAACGGGTCGTAGTTGGTTGCCATCTCTCTACTCCTCCATGGTCGATCCACGATGATTCAAAGTTGAGCCGTACTGACTCAACTACGGTCAGATTAGCACTCGGCGATGGAGAGTGCCAACGATTTAGTGCCTCGGCCTCCGCTCTCGGCGAACGCGGGATGCACCCGATGCGGGATCAGAATGGAGCCATGCAGACAGCCGAGAGCCCCGACGAGATCGCACGCCGCTTCGACGAGCGTGCCGGCCAGTATGACGAGTCCGCGTTCCACCGAGAACTCGCGGAGGCCATCGTGCGATTCGCCGGCACCGGCAACGTGCGGAGCGTGCTCGATATGGCGACGGGCACCGGCCTCGTGCTCCGGGCACTACCGGAGAAGGGCATCCGCAAGGTGGGCGTCGACCTGTCTCCCGGCATGATCGCTGTCGCGCGCGGACACCTGCCAGAAGCACAGCTGATCGTGGGCGACGCCTCGATCGCACCCGAGCTCGAAGACGCCTCATTCGACCTCGTCACGTGCGTCACCG
The DNA here is from genome assembly GCF_051954055.1 of Humibacter sp. Taxonomy (NCBI): domain Bacteria; kingdom Bacillati; phylum Actinomycetota; class Actinomycetes; order Micrococcales; family Microbacteriaceae; genus Humibacter; species Humibacter sp. Next base: position 44,585 of record NZ_JBQCIE010000101.1, read on the forward strand.
CACTGCACCTCCTGCCCAACCCGGCGGATGCCCTGCGATCCTGGCGAAGCGTGCTCGCGCCCGACGGACGCGTCGTGGTCGGCGTGTTCCGAACGGACGATGCGCGCGACGTGCCCGAGGTCGCCGAGGCGATGAGCCACGGCGAGCAGCGGCGCCCGCACGGCACGCACGACGAACTGCATGCGCGCGTCGGCACCGAGGAGGCGCTGCGAGCGCTGGCGGCGAAGTCGGGTTACCAGGTATCCAGAGTGAGCACCTGGGTGCTGCCCGAACCGCTGGAGGTGTGCTTGCTCGCGGAGCTCGTTCCCGCACCCTGAGTCGGTGCCCGCGACGCATAATGGCGGGATGATCACCACCGAGTTGGCGCGCGAGCTGCGAGACAACGGACTGGTGTGGCATCCGGCCTCCGGCGACGTCTTCGCCATCGACTCGGGCGAGTTCGACGGCGAGACGTTCACGGTGAGCGACATGACCATCGAGGCGCACGAGTTCGACACCGGCACGATCCTCGGCTTCAACGGCACGACCGAGTGGGCGCTCGACTCGGTTGCGGTCGAGAACGCAGTGTGGCTGCCGCGTGAGGACCAGCTTCGTGGCCTGCTAGGCGGCACGTTCGTCTCCCTGAGCCGTACGGATGCCGGCGACTACGTCGTCGAGACGGCCAGGGACGGCGTGCACGCCCGTTTCGACGCGACCGACGCCGAGACGGCGTACGCGCACGCCGTGCTCGCCCTGATCACGCAGGCGACGGCGGACGCCGCGACCTGACCCGGCGCTCAGCCGTCTGCGAGCGTCTCGCGGGTGATGCCTCCCACTGACGTGCACCCGGCCAGCGCCATCGTGATGTCGAACTCGGCGATCAGGTTCGTCAGCACCTCGCGCGCACCCGCCTCCCCGCCGGCTGCGAGCCCGTACACGTACGGTCTGCCGATTCCGACGGCGGAGGCTCCGAGTGCGAGTGCGACGAAGATGTCGGCGCCGCACCGCACGCCGCTGTCGAACAGCACGGGAACGCGACCGTCGACGGCGGCGACCACGCCGGGCAGGGCGTCGAGCGCGGCGATCGCGCCGTCCACCTGACGTCCGCCGTGGTTCGACACGACGACGGCGTCGGCACCCGCGTCGATCGCCGATAGTGCATCGTCAGGGTGCAGCACACCCTTGAGCACGATCGGCAGTCTGGTGATCGACCGGAGCCACGCCAGGTCGTGCCAGGTGAGCGTCGGATCGGCGAACACGTCGAGGAAGGTCTCGACCGCCGCCCGGGGGATCGCTGAGCGCAGGTTTCGAGCCAGCGACCCTGGTGCCCGCGACGACAGCTCGAGGAGCGTGCGCAGCGCGGCGGGCGTGACCTTCAGTAGCCCGCCGGTCCCTCGCCCGCCCGGCCGTCGCCCCGCAACGCGCTCCTCGACCAATCGCATGAACACCGGGTCGCTCGTGTATTGGGCGATGCCCCTGCCGCGGGCGAACGGCAGGTAGGCGAGGTCCAGGTCGCGTGGACGCCACCCGAGCAGGTGCGTGTCGAGCGTGACCATGAGGGCTTCGCACCCGGATGCCTCGGCTCGGTGCACGAGGCTCGCCGTGAGCTCTCGAGACGAGCTCCAGTAGAGCTGGAACCAGGCGGAGGTGGCAGGGGTCGCCGCCGTCACCTCCTCCATGGGCGTCGAGGCCTGGGTGGAGAGCGCCACCGGAATCCCGAGACCGGCTCCGGCTCGCGCTGCGCCGGTGTCGGCATCCGCATGCGCGAGGTCCAGCACGCCGATCGGCGCGAGGTAGAGCGGGGTCGGCCGGTGGCTGCCGAGCAGGTGGATGCCGAGGTCGCGTGCACCGACATCCCGCAGCACACGCGGCACGATGCGATGCCGGGTGAACGCCCTCCGATTCGCGGATGCCGTCGATTCCAGCCCGGCCGAGCCGGCCACATACGCGAATGCCTCCTTCGTCATCGCCCGCTTGGCGGCGCGCACGAGACGGGGGTACGACACGGGAACCGCGGGCATCCGCCCCACGACGCCGCCGAGGTAGACCTCGCTCTGCCTGACGCGCCCGACGGACGTGGAATGATCCGGCATGCCCTCAACATACGGCGAGGCGCCGCCGGAGCCGCGAAGGCCTCACCTCGTCGAGTTGACCGTGCCACCGCAGCATGTGACGATCGACGTGGTCTTAACGCACGGTGCACGACGGATGAACCTTGCCGCTGCGCCACCTCCGGCTCGCCGGGGACGTGGGAGGCCGCGCCCGTGCCCGCTATTCGAGAAAGACGTCGGTGGACCTCACCCTGATCGTCGTGCTGGTGATCGCGCTGGCGCTCTTCTTCGATTTCACCAACGGTTTCCACGACACGGCGAACGCCATGGCGACGCCGATCGCGACGGGCGCCATGCGTCCGAAGATCGCCGTCGCGCTCGCCGCCGTGCTCAACCTCGTGGGAGCCTTCCTGTCCACCGCCGTGGCGAAGACCATCTCGAGCGGGCTCATCAACGAGGGACACGGCGGCGTGCTGATCACGCCGACGATGATCTTCGCCGGGCTCGTCGGTGCCATCATCTGGAACCTCGTCACCTGGCTGTTCGGCCTTCCCTCCAGCTCCAGCCACGCCCTCTTCGGCGGCCTGATCGGTGCCGCGATCGTCGGCGCCGGCTTCGGATCGGTCGACTACGTCGTGCTGCTCGACAAGGTCATCCTCCCTGCCGTGCTGTCTCCGGTGATCGCGGGCTTGGTGGCATTCTGCGCGACCCGGCTGGCGTATGCGATCACGCGCCGGTACGACCGCCTGCCCGACGGCCGCGCCGGGTTCCGGTTCGGCCAGATCTTCTCGTCGTCGCTCGTGGCGCTCGCCCACGGCACCAACGACGCACAGAAGACGATGGGGGTCATCACGCTCGTGCTCATCTCGGCGGGCGCACTCGCGCCGGGGTCGAATCCTCCCGTGCTCGTCATCGCGGCCTGCGCGCTGGCCATCGGCATCGGCACCTACACCGGCGGATGGCGCATCATCCGCACACTGGGCAAGGGGCTCACGGATGTGAAGCCGGCACAGGGCTTCGCGGCGGAGACCAGCACAGCGGCGACCATCCTCGCCTCATCGCACCTCGGGTTCGCGCTCTCGACCACGCAGGTGGCATCCGGATCGGTGATCGGCTCCGGCCTCGGCAGACGGGGCTCCAGCGTGCGCTGGGGCACGGCCGGGCGCATCGGTCTCGGCTGGCTCATGACCCTGCCCGCCGCGGCCGTCGTCGGTGCGATCACCGCCCTCATCGGACTGCTCGGGTTCGTCGGAGTCGTGATCGATCTCATCATCGCGGTCGGCGTGATCGTGCTGATCTTCGCGATCTCCAAGCGCAACCAGGTGTCCGCGCGCAACGCGTTCGAGGGTGTCAACGAGGTGGCCGAGTCCGGCCGTGTGGTGAAGATCCGCAAGGTCAAGCCGAAGAAGCCGAAGCGGAGCGCAGCATGATCGACTGGATCTCGTTCCTGATCGTCGCGGCGGTCGCGCTGGTGTCCGCGTGCGCCGTCGTCTCGTTGTACGCGCTCGCGCTGCGGATGCTCTCCACAGCGGGCAAGGCACCTCACGTCACGCCCGCCGAGTTCACGGACGCGATCACGATCGTCACCCCCGCTGAGGCGGCGGCCGAGGCGAAGCGCATCAAGAAGGCCGCATCCCGCAGCCCGCTCACGCCCCTGCAGAAGCGTTTCGCGCTCATCGTCGCCTACACATGCTTCGTGCTGTGCGCCCTCGTCGTGCTGTTCGGCATCTACCTGATCATCCCCGCGCTACATGGGTGATTGAGGCACGCCTCAATCGGTGCCGCGCAGTCGCCCGATCGCGTTCATCAGGTGGTAGATCACGATCGCGGCGATCGTCCCGAGCACGATGCCGCTCAATTGGATGCCGCCCTTCGGGTTGCCGATCACCCACGTGAGGTTGCCGACGCCGATCACCAAAGCGACGGCCGCCGTGAACTGGTTCTTCGGCTTGGAGAAGTCCACCCGGTTGTCGAGCCAGATCTTGATGCCGACGACGCCGATCAAGCCGTACAGTGCGAGCGTTGCACCGCCGAGCACGCCAGAGGGGATCGTGTTGAGCACGGCGCCCACCTTCGGCGACAGCCCCAGCAGAATGGCGACAGCGCCTGCCACCCAGTACGCGGCCGTCGAGTACACCTTGGTCGCCGCCATCACGCCGATGTTCTCGCCGTAGGTCGTGGTTCCCGAGCCGCCGAAGAGTCCGGCCAGGGTGGTGGCGAGTCCGTCGGCGAACAGGGCGCGGCCGGTGAGCACATTGACGTCTCTTCCCGTCATCTGCGCAACGGCCCTGATGTGTCCCACGTTCTCCGCGATCAGCACGAGCACCACGGGAAGGAAGACCGGCAGCAGTCCCCAGAGCGAGGCATCCGCGAACGGGTTACCCGGCAGCGAGAACGTCGGCAGCCCGATCCAGGCGGCCTTCGCCACCGGTGCGAAGTCGACGACGCCGAGCAGCACCGCGGCGAGGTAGCCGATCACCACGCCGACGAAGATCGACATGCGGCCGAGCATCCCGCGGAACAGCACCGTGCACAGGATGATCGCGGCCAGCGTCACGATGGCCACCAGGGGCGACGTGCTGAAGTTCGAGACGGCAGTCGGTGCCAGGTTGAACCCGATCAGCGCGACGATCGCGCCGGCCACGACGGGCGGCATGAGGGCGTCGATCCAGCCGGTGCCGGTGAGCACGACGATGCCGCCGACGATGGCGAGCAGGATGCCCACCGCCAGGATCCCGAACAGCGCCCCTCCCATGCCGTGGCCGGCGGTGGCTGCGGTGATGGGCGCGATGAACGCGAACGACGAACCGAGATAGCTGGGCAGACGGTTGCGGGTGATGAGCAGGAACCCGATGGTGCCGATTCCCGAGAACAGAAGCGTCGTGGACGGTGGGAAGTGCGTGAGCAGCGGAACGAGGAACGTCGCACCGAACATGGCGACGACGTGCTGCGCCCCGATGCCGATGGTGCGCGGCCAGCTGAGCCGCTCATCCGGCGCCACGACCGTGTCGGGGCGGATCGTCTTGCCGTCGCCGTGCAGGGTCCACAGGGTCGCCATCTGGCCTCATCCCATCGCTATCGCGGCTTCGCCGCTCATTGACTCAATCGGGGAGGCCATGGAAGCGAGCTCCCACGTCCTCCGCGCAATCGCCTCTATCGCGGCTACGCCGCTCATTGACTCAATCGGGCCGGCCGTGCGAGCAAGCTCGCCCGTCCAACCCTCAATCGCCTCTAGTATTTGCTGGCAGTCGCCTGACGATATCGTCTCGACGCGTCTCGTACACACACCTCGTTCCACCCCTTCCTCTGCCCGATCGGAGAGAGCCTCCATGTCCGGAACCGCGACCAAGACCGAGCAGCAGGCTCCCGGTCGTCTCAATTCGTTCTTCGAGATCTCGAAGCGCGGATCGACCTGGTGGCAGGAGGTGCGCGGAGGCGTCGTCACGTTCGTGACGATGGCCTACATCATCGTGCTGAACCCGATCATCCTGTCGGGCAGCAAGGACGTGGCGCATCACTCGCTCGCGTTCCCGCAGGTGGCAGCGGTCACGGCGCTCACCGCCGGCGTCATGACCATCCTGTTCGGCCTGATCGCCCGGTTCCCCTTCGCATTCGCGGCCGGCCTCGGCATCAACTCGTTCCTCGCGGTCAGCGTCGTCGGCCAGGTGACATGGCCGGAGGCGATGGGTCTCGTCGTGATCGACGGCGTGATCATCGTCATCCTCTCGGCCACCGGGCTGCGGCGGCTCATCTTCGACGCCGTCCCGTACTCGCTGAAGATCGCGATCACCGTCGGAATCGGCCTCTTCATCGCGTTCATCGGGCTCGTGGATGCCGGCTTCGTCACCACCACCAAGCTCAGCTCCCCGCCCATCGGCCTCGGCGTCAACGGGTCGGTCGGCACCATTCCGACCCTCGTCTTCGTGCTCACGCTCCTGATCACCGGCATCCTCGTCGCCCGCAAGGTGAAGGGCGCCATCCTGATCGGACTCGTCTCGGGCACCATCCTCGCCGTCATCGCACAGCTGATCTGGCACCTCGGGGCTCAGCCGAAGGACGCGACGGGCTGGAATCTCAACATCCCCGAGGTGACGAACTGGGTCTCGCTGCCCGACTTCGGCCTGGTCGGACAGGTCAGCTTCGACTTCGGCAGGCTCGGTGTGCTCACCGCCGTGATGCTGGTCTTCACCCTCGTCTTCAGCAACTTCTTCGACGCCATGGGGACCATGACCGGCCTGTCCAAGGAGGCGGGGCTGGCCAACCCGGACGGCACATTCCCGCGCCTTCGCAGCGCGCTGATCGTCGAGGGTGTCGGGGCCGTCGCGGGCGGCCTCACCTCCAGCTCGTCGAACACGGTTTTCATAGAGTCAGGCGCCGGAATCGGCGAGGGTGCGCGCACCGGATTCGCCAACGTCATCACCGGCGGCCTGTTCCTGCTCGCCATGTTCTTCACCCCGATTGCGCAGATCGTGCCGTCCGAGGTCGCCGCGGCGGCGCTGGTGATCGTCGGTGCGCTCATGATGTCGCAGATCAAGAGCATCGATCTCACCGACTTCTCCGTGCTGTTACCGGTCTTCCTGACCGTGATCGTGATGCCGCTGACGTACTCGATCGCCAATGGAATCGGTGCAGGGTTCATCGCCTGGGTGGTCGTGCAGGCGTTCTCGGGCAAGGTGCGCTCGATCAGCCCGCTGTTGTGGGTGGTGGCCGCCGGCTTCGCCATCTACTTCGCCCGAGGCCCCATCGAATCCCTCTTCCCTCATTGAACCGCTGAACCTGGTCAGCTGACCAGCATTACGATGAGGCATGACTTCTGAGCAGATCGCAGGCATCGTGGCCGAGCGACGCGAGGCCTTCTCGGCCGGGATCACCAAACCCCTTGCCTGGCGCAGGGAGCAGCTGACGGGCATCCGTCGCATGCTCACCGAGCACGGGGCGGAGTTCGAAGCGGCGCTTGCCGCCGACCTGCACCGCAGCCCCACCGAGACCCAGCTGGCCGACATCAACGTCATCCTCGCGGAGGTGTCGCATGCGCTGAAGAATCTCAAATCGTGGACGACGCCGAAGCGAGTCTCGCTGCCGCTGGCTCTGCAGCCCGGGCGCGGGTGGGTGATCCGTGAACCGCTCGGAGTCGTCCTCGTCATCGCACCGTGGAACTACCCGATCCAGCTGCTGCTCGGTCCCGTCGTCGCCGCGCTCGCCGCGGGCAACGCCGTCGTGATGAAGCCCAGCGAACTCGCGCCCGCCACCTCGGCGGTGTTCGCCCGCCTCGTTCCGGACTACCTGGATGCCCGCGCCGTGTCGGTCGTTGAGGGCGCCGTCCCCGAGACCACCGCCCTGCTCGAGCAACGCTTTGACCACATCTTCTACACCGGTGGCGCCCGGGTGGGCCGCATCGTCGCGGCAGCCGCGGCCAAGCACCTCACGCCGGTCACACTCGAGCTCGGCGGCAAGTCGCCGGTGTACGTGGACGACAGCGTCGACCTGGAGGCGGCGGCCAAGCGGATCGCGTGGGGCAAGTTCCTCAACGCGGGTCAGACCTGCGTTGCTCCGGACTACCTGATGGCGACGCGGGAGGTGATCGACCGGGTCGTGCCGCTCATCGACGCTGCGGTGCACGAGCTGTACGGGAGCGACCCGCAGGCATCCGGCGACTACGCCCGCATCGTGAGCCCCGCAAGGTTCGAGGCACTCACCGCACTCCTGGGCGACGGCACCGTCGCGTCCGGAGGCCAGACGGATGCCGCAGACAAGTACATCGCGCCCACCGTGCTCACGGACGTCGCCGACGACTCCCGCATCATGGGCGAGGAGATCTTCGGACCGATCCTCCCGGTCATCGAGGTGACGGGCGCCGACGACGCGATCCGGCGCATCGCTGCGGGGGACAAGCCGCTTTCGCTGTACGTGTTCACGAACGACGATCGGGTGCGCAAGGCGTTCCTGCGCGGCACGTCGTCCGGCGCCGTCGGGTTCAACGCCGCGCTCATCCAACAGACCGTGATCGGGCTGCCGTTCGGCGGCGTGGGGGAGAGCGGCATGGGCCGCTACCGCGGGGAGGCCGGCTTCACGACGCTCAGCAACGAGAAGGCCGTTCTCAGCAAGCCGCTGAAACCGGAGTCGATGACCATGATCTTCCCGCCGTACACCAAGCGGGTCGACTCGTTCGCGCGCGGCCTGCTGCGCCGCCTCTCCTAGGCTGCGGACGCCGCGCCATCCTGCTCGTGAACCCGGCCGGCCGCGGCCGAACGTCCCGAATCCGGCCGCCCGGACACCGCTGCGTCCGGCGCCCAGGATGCCTTACGGCACGCCGCGTAAAGTCGAAATCGCGGGCGCGAAGATGCGTCGCGCGGAAAGGCCGATGAGTCGTGACAGCGACGCAAGAGATCCCCGTTCAGCAGCCCGATTCCGACATGTCGCCGCCCGAGGGCTGGGAGGCGCAGGAGGGCGACTACCGCATCGAGACCGATTCGCTCGGGCAGCGACGCATTCCTGCCGACGCATATTGGGGCATCCACACGTCGAGAGCCCTGGAGAACTTTCCGATCGCGCACAGACCCATCTCGGTGTACTCAACGTTCGTCGACGCGCTGGCCATGGTGAAGCTCGCGGCCGCGAGGGCGAACGCGGAGATCGGGGCGATCGAGCCGCACAAGGCCGAGCTCATCGAGGCAGCCTGCCTCGAGTTGCTCGACGGCAAGCTGCACGACCAGTTCGTGGTGGGCATCATCCAGGGCGGTGCGGGCACGTCCACCAACATGAACGCCAACGAGGTGATCGCCAACCGTGCGCTCGAGCTCGGCGGATGGAAGAAGGGCGACTACGCGCACATCCACCCGATCGACGACGTCAACCGCAGCCAGAGCACGAACGACACGTATCCGACGGCGCTGAAGATCGCCCTTTCGCTGCTGCTGCGTTCCCTGCTGGACGAGCTCTGGGCGCTGCGCGAGTCGTTCTCGCGCAAGGGCGTCGAGTTCAAGCATGTGCTCAAGGTGGGCAGAACACAGCTTCAGGATGCCGTGCCGATGACCCTCGGACAGGAGTTCCACGGGTTCGCGACCACCCTCGGCGAGGACTATCAGCGGCTCAAGGAGACCATCTGGCTGCTCTCCGAGGTCAACATCGGCGCGACGGCGATCGGCACGGGCATCACAGCGGACCCGCGCTATTCGGCCTCGGCGGTGCAGCACCTCGCCCGCATCTCGGGCCTCGACCTCGAGGCAGCGCCCGATCTCATCGAGTCCACCAGCGATGCCGGCGCCTTCATGTCGTTCAGCGGTGCGCTGAAGCGCAGCGCCGTCAAGCTCTCCAAGATCTGCAACGACCTCCGGCTGCTCTCCAGCGGCCCGCAGGCAGGCCTGGGCGAAATCAACCTGCCTCCGCGCGCCGCGGGCTCCAGCATCATGCCCGGCAAGGTGAACCCGGTGATCCCGGAGGTGGTCAACCAGGTCGCGTTCAGCATCATCGGAGCGGATGCCACGGTCACCGCGGCCGCCGAGGGCGGCCAGCTGCAGCTGAACGCCTTCGAGCCGGTCATCGCCAACTTCCTGCTGCAATCCATCACGTGGCTTCGCCAGGCGTGCCTCACCCTGCGCGTGAACTGCGTGGACGGCATCACCGCCAACGAAGAGCGGCTGGAGACGATGGTCGGGTCGAACATCGGCGTGATCACGGCGCTCACCCCGCACATCGGCTATGCCGCGGCGGCGGCGCTGGCGAAGACGGCCCTGCTGACCAACCGGAACGTCGCCGATCTCGTAGTGGAGGCCGGCCTCATGCCGCGCGAGCGCGTCACGAAGCTGCTCTCGCCGGCCAGGCTGAGCGGACTGGAGACCGTCACGACGTCGATCCCGGTCGTCTCCGACCATCACGGCAGTCCAGACGAAGGGCTCTGACCACAACCCGCTGCGGCTGGCCCCTATGGTGGACGAGTGTCCATCGACGAGGAGCGCGCCGACACTTCGCGGTCGTCAGGCGATCCCGACTCACGTCGTGCCGCGATCGCGGCCGACGCCGCGATCGGCGAGCTCGATTGGTCGGTGCCGCCGGAGGGCACGGTGGTGGGTCGATTCGACGCGCCGAGCGGCTCGTTGGCCACGTGGTCGATGGGCGACCCGGGCGATCCGCGTGTCGTGCTCGTCCCCGGCGTGACCGGGTCGAAGGAGGACTTCGTCCTGCTCGGCCCGATCCTGGTGGCCGCCGGCTACAGCGTTCTCAGCTACGACCTCGCCGGTCAGTACGAGTCGGCGGATGCCGGCCCCCCACCGGGCACGGCGTACACGTACGACCTCTTCGTCGACGACCTTCTCGCCGTGCTCGCCGCAAACGGCCCGTCGCACCTGCTCGGGTACTCGTTCGCCGGCACGGTGGCCCAGCTGGTCGCGGCGCGACGACCCGACCTCGTGCGCAGCCTCACCCTGCTCACCACCCCGCCGCTGCCGGGCGAGACGTTCCGCGGCGTGCGCATGATCGGCTGGCTGAGCCGGTTCACCACGGCCCACCAGGGCGCGGGCCTGATGATCTGGGGGATCGTCACCAACAAGAACAAGGTGGGCCCGAAGCGGCTCGAGTTCGTCCGGTCCCGGTTCGCGCTGACCAGCCGTGAGTCGATCGACGACATCATCGGGCTCATGCGCCGCACGCCAGACGTGGCGCTACAGCTGCGGGCAACGGGCATCCCGATGCTCGTTGCCACCGGGGAGCACGACCTGTGGCCGGTCGAGCTGCACGCCGGTTTCGCGGAGCGACTCGGGGCGAGGCTGGCCGTGTACCGCACCGGGCACAGCCCCTGCGAGACCGCACCGCACCAGCTCGCCCGCGACATGCTGGAGCTGTTCGCGCACGCGGGATGACCCGCCTCGCCCTCAGACCGCGCTGGTCGCGTCGCCCTGGCCGGCCTCGTCGTCCGCGCTGTGCTGCATCCGGTACCTCTCGCGCTCCTCACGGATGCGCCATGGCGACTTCTCCGGCCAGTTCAGCCGGAAGGTCAGGTAGGCCCAGCCCAGTCGCCTACCGAAGGCGCGCCACGACGAGAACGGCCTGGACGAGATGCCGACGCGCAGGGTGTCGTCGACCCGCACCACGACATCCGGTGGCAGGTGCAGGCTGAGGTCGAGATCGTCGTGCACGCGGCGCAGGTCACTGTGCACGTGGTCGCGTACCCGCAGCCACACCTCGCGCCGCATGGCGAAGTTCGAGCCGAAGATCGGGCCGTTGTCGAGCCAGAGTCCGCCGAACCAGAAGTAGCCGCCGATGTAGAGGTTCTCGCCGAGCCACGTGACGAGCGGGTTGCCGTCGTAGAACTCGCCGGGCCCGGTGAGCACGCCGACCTCCGGCGAGACGGTGAGCTCGGCCTCGATGTGCGCCAACCAGTCCGCCGGCGGGCGGGAGTCGGCATCCAGCCGGGCGATGATGTCACCGGATGCCGCGTCATAGCCCGCGGCGGCCGCGGGGAAGATGCCCCGCACCGGCTGGTGCACCACGACGGCGCCGAGCGATCGCGCGACCTCGGCCGTCTCGTCGGTGCTGGCGTTGTCGACGACGACGATCTCGTCCGCCGGCCGAAGCTGCTCGCGCACCCTGTGCAGACACTCCCGGAGCATCGCCGCGTCGTTGTACGAGGGGATCACCACGGAGATCGTCGACACGTCGCGCAGCACTCCCATCCGCGTGACGACCCGTGAACTGGGCGCCCGCCGACCACCGATCCTACGCGTAAGATTCCGATGCGTTCACCGGCGCCCGCGTGCCTCAGCGGGCCTGACACGACGAGGAGTCGCATGTTCGCTCTGGCTCGCCGCCGCGCCCCGAGAACGGCCGGGCCTTCGGCATGAGCGGGTATCCGTCGGCCCCGCTGCCTCCCGCGCCCGCGAAGCCGCGCACCCGTACGAGCACTGTCGTGTGGACGATCATCGGTCTGGTGCTGCTCACGCAGCTGCTCGTCGTCGTGTTCGCCTACCTCGTGCTCGCGTTCGGCGCGGGCCTCGTCGCGGTGAGCGCCCTACTCGCGCTGGTGCCGCTCGCGATCGTGGTGCTCACGGCCACCTGGATCGACGCGTGGGAACCGGAGCCGTGGGCGGCGAAGGTGTTCGCCTTCCTCTGGGGTGCGGCCGCAGCCATCACGATCGCCCTGCTCTTCGACGTCGGGCAGCGCTTCCTCACCGCCATCCCGGAGAGCTCGATCCTGTCCGCCACCGTTCGCGCGCCCATCGTGGAGGAGTCAGCGAAGGGCGCGGTGCTGCTCATCCTCGTCTTCGCCGCCCGGCGCACGTTCGATGGGCCCATCGACGGCATCGTGTACGCGGCGTTCACCGCGGGCGGGTTCGCGTTCGTGGAGAACATCCAATACTTCGGCACGGCGCTGCACAGCGGCGGACCGGGCGAGGCCGCCACCGTGTTCGTTCTGCGTGCGCTGTTCTCGCCGTTCGCACACGTGCTCTTCACCTCGTGCACCGGGCTAGCGGTGGGACTGGCGGCGCGTAGGAGAGGCGTCGGACGCATCGTGGGCGCGTTCGTGGCGGGGCTGGCGGTCGCGATCGTGCTGCACTCGGTGTGGAACGTGGCAGGCTATCTCGGCTTCTGGGGCGTCTACCTGTTCTTCGAGTTCCCGATCTTCGTCGCCGCCGTCGTCACCGTGGTGCTGCTGCGGGTGCGCGAGCAGCATCTGACCAGAGACCGACTGGATGAGTACGGCATGGCCGGATGGTTCGCGCCGGACGAGGTGGTGCTCTACGGCACGAGGGCCGGCCGCCGTCGCGTGCGCGCCTGGGCGCGTGCGCGGGGCGGCGAGGCGCCAGCGATCGTGCGATCCATGGTGCGGGACACCACCCGGCTCGCGATGGACCGGCAGCGTCTCGTGACCGGAGCGGCGGATGTGGACACCCCGGCAGAGGAGGCAGCCCTGCTCGCCGAGATCAGCGCTTCGCGGAGCCGGCTGTACGGCCTCGGCTGAGGCGGCGACAGCGCCTCAGCGGTACGGACGTGTCGCCTGACAAAACTCACCGCTCGGTGGTGCGGCACTGCCTGCAGCCGAATCCGAGCGGCGAGTTGGTCTGCACCCAGCGTGCATCGGCTCGCGCCGTATTGCAAGCATTTGAAGGCACTTCATCGGCCGAGGGCCGGCTTCGCACCCTCGCGGCCACGCTTTGACGCCGACGGCAGCGTGCCGTTGGATGGAGGGATGAGCGAAACGCAGAAGTCCAAACCCGAGATCGACGCGCCCCAGGGTCCGGCGCCTGAGGAGCTAGAGATCGTCGATCTGGTCGAGGGCGACGGCGCGGAGGCGATGCCCGGCGCGAACGTCGACGTGCACTACCTCGGCGTCGACTACGACTCGGGTGAGGAGTTCGACTCCTCGTGGAGCAGAGGGCAGTCCATCCAGTTCCCGCTCCGGGGTCTCATCCAGGGCTGGCAGGACGGCATCCCCGGCATGAAGGTCGGCGGTCGCCGCCAGCTCACCATTCCTCCGCAGCTGGCGTACGGACCGGCCGGAAGCGGACATCCGCTCGGCGGCAAGACGCTGATCTTCGTGATCGACTTGCTCGACGTGAAGTAGGAACAGCTTTCACCACGCGATGCGCCCGGAGCCTTACGGTTCCGGGCGCATCGCGTCGTAGCGACGGAACGTGGGCTGCAGGCGCAGCAGCAGGATGACCGCGACGATGATCACGAGGCCGCCGAACGCGGGCGGGAACCAGAGCGCGACGAGCGCCGCCGCCGCTCCCGCATAGAGGTCCCCGAGACGCGGGCCCCCGGTGACCACCACGGTGAAGACGCCCTGGATGCGTCCTCGCATCGTGCCGGGGATCGCCGTCTGCAGGATGGTCTGACGGAAGATCGCCGAAACGTTGTCCGCACCGCCAGCACCCGCGAACAGAACGCACGCGATCGCGATGGCAGGAACGTTCGGATGCGCGGCATCCGCGGCCCCGAACCATCCCGTGGACATCATGGACAGTTCTGCGCCGAGCGCCAGCACGAACGCACCGTAGACCACGATGGAGCGTCCCACCGCCAGGCCCTGAAGCCGAACGTGGCCGAGCGGGCCGGAGAACACGCTCGAGACGAGCGCGCCGATCGCGAACGCCGCGGTGAGGGCACCGACCGTGACAGCGCCGCCGCCGAGCAACAGAGCGCCGGCCGCTGGCAGGATGACGCGCGGCTGGCCGAACGTCATGGCGATGAGGTCGACGATGAACGACATCCGCACGTTCGGTGCCGTCTTCAGGAACCGCATGCCCTCGACGAGGGATGCCCATCCCGGCCTCGCTGCTTCGCCCTCCGGGACGATCGCGGGCAGGGTCACGATGCCGAGGAACGCGAACACGAAGAGCACGACGTCGACCGAGTACGTCCAGCCGAAGCCGACGGCGGCGACCAGCACGCCGGCCAGTGCCGGTCCTACGGTGACCATGACACCGGTGGAGATTCCGCCGAGTGCGGAGGCCGCTGGCAGCAGATCGCGGGGGAGCAGCCTGGGGTAGATCGCCATCCTGGTGCTGCTGATCACCGTTGCCGCCACCGAGTTCAGCGTGGCGAGCAGATACAGCAGCCACACGTTGTCCACGTGGAACCAGGCGAGCAGCGCGATGCACAGCGTCGAGCCCCACGCGACGATGGCCGACAGCAGCGCGAGGAGGCGGCGGTCGACGACGTCGGCGAGCATTCCACCGTAGATGCCGAAGAACACCATGGGCAGCAGAGCGAAGAGCGCGACTCCCGAGACGGCGAGTGTCGAACGGGTGAGGTCGTAAACCTGAAGGCCGATCGCGACGATCGTCATCTGCCCGCCGATACCGGAGATCGCGCCTCCCAGCCATAGCCGGGCGAAGGCAGGACTCTCGCGCAGCGGGCGCAGATCCACGAACAGCGACCTGCTTTGTGCAGCGGATGCCGCGGGCGGCGGGGGTGTCGCGTCGGAGTTCGGTTCCTCGTCATGCGGCACGGCATCCGACGCTAACACCCGGTGCACGGGCGTCTCGTTTCCCGTTCCGCAGTCGAAAATTGCGGGTCGTAGGCGCGGGCACCCGCAATCCGCGACAGCGGAATCGATCCGGCGGGGCCCGAGGGCCTGCACGCCGGACCGCGACCCCTACGCCCTAATGTGGACGGGTGACCCGTGCGCGTGACGAACTCGACCGGCTGCTGGTGAGCGTTCCGGACTTTCCCGAGCCGGGCATCCTCTTCCGCGATCTCGCCCCGGTGTTCGCCGATGGTGCCGCTTTCCGTGCCATCGTCGACGATCTGGCGCAGCACTTCGACGGCGAGTTCGACGCAGTCGCCGGCGTCGAGGCGCGCGGCTTCGTGCTTGCTGCGGCCGTCGCGTATGCAGCAGGTGTCGGTGTGCTCGTCGTACGCAAGGCGGGCAAGCTGCCTGGGGAGGTGCTCGCCGAGACGTACGACCTCGAGTACGGCAGTGCCGGCCTCGAGCTGGAACCCGACCGGCTACCGAGTGGATCCCGGGTGCTCGTCCTCGACGATGTGCTCGCAACGGGCGGCACCCTCGGTGCGACCGCCCGGCTCATCGGCAGAGCCGGCTACTCGATCGCGGGCTTCGGGGTGGTGCTCGAACTCGACGACCTCGGTGGCCGGGATCGCCTCTCCGGCTCGCCGGTCTACAGCATCGCCAGGCTCTGAGCGGCGCGTTCGCCAGCGTCGCGAATCGACATGGGCCCCGGTGCCGCGCGTCCTAATCTGAACTCGTGAGTGCGACGGAGACGGCGCTCAGGAGCGCCGCGGAAGAACAGCGACCCGTCGTCGCCACCGTGCCCGGTCGCGTTCGGGGCGTGCACGACGACGACGTCTACGTGTTCAGGGGCATCCCGTATGCCGCTCCGCCTGTCGGAGCGTTGCGCTTCCGCGGTCCTCGGCCGCCCGAACCCTGGGACGGGATCCGCGACGCCACGAGCTTCGGTCGGATCGCGCCGCAGCCCATCCAGGTGTTCCCGGGAGCGCAGCCGCGTCAGATGAGCGAGGACTGCCTCACGGTCAACGTCTACACGCCGGAGCTCGGCGCGGCAGACCTGCCGGTCATGGTGTGGATCCACGGCGGCGCCTACTACGTGGGCTCTTCGGCCGACCCGTTGTACGACGGTTCCCGGCTGGCGCGTCGCGGTGTGGTGGTGGTCACCTTCAACTACCGCATCGGACCGCTCGGCTACCTCGACCTGTCGTCGTTCTCGACGGCAGACGACGTGTTCGAGAGCAACGTCGGCCAGCGCGACCAGCTGGCGGCGCTCGCGTGGGTGCGGGAGAACATCCGTGAGTTCGGTGGATCGCCCGATCGCGTCACGCTGTTCGGCGAGTCCTCCGGAGCAGGAGCCGTCACCACGATGCTGGCCACTCCGAGCGCTGAGGGTCTGCTGCACGGAGCCATTGCTCAGAGCTCGCCGGTCGGCAGCGTGTATTCGCCCGAGACTGCGCGCATCGCGGCCGAGCGCTTCCTGGGCAGGCTCGACATCACCCAGGATGCCGTCCATCGCCTCCGCCTGCTTCCTGCGGGCTCGCTCATCGAAGCGTGCTCACGGCTCATCGTCGACACGAGCGCGCTCGAACCCGGCACGATCCCGGTGGCGCCCGTCGTCGACGGCGACCTCGTGCCGGAGTACCCGCTGACGGCGATGGCGCGCGGGGGTGCGCTCCACGTGCCGCTCGTGATCGGATCGAACCGCAACGAGGCGATGCTGTTCCGGCTGCTGCGATCGCCCATCGTCCCGAACAGTTCGAAGGCGGTTCAGCTCATGGTGGAGAGGCTCGGCACGCCAGAGGCGCTCGCGCTGCCGTCCGAGTATCGCGGCTATCCGCGGCTGCACCCGGCGCTCAGCCTGGCGACGGACGCCGCGTTCCGCATGCCGACGGTGTGGGCGGCGTCCGCGCACAGCAAGTACGCGCCCACCTGGGCGTACGAGTTCGATTTCGCGCCGCCGCTCATGAAAGCGGCCAGGTTGGGCGCGATGCACGGAGCGGAGCTGCCGCACGTGTTCGGCGCTCCCGTGCCGCGAGTGCTGTCGCTCGGCGCTCGGGCGTCGGGCCGTCGGCTGACGGATCGGATGCAGTCCCGCTGGGTCTCCTTCGCTGAGGTCGGCGACCCGAACCCGATCCGGATGTCCCCGGTCTGGCCGCGCTACGACACGCAGTCCCGCCTCACCTACGTCTTCGACACCAAGGACCGCGTCGTCTCGGACCCCCAAGGCGACCTCCGCCGGGCCTGGGGCGATGGCATCATCGCCTTCCGGTAGCGGAGTGCGATGGCATCATCGCCTTCCGGTAGCGGAGTGCGATGCAATCACCGCCTTCCGTTGATCTCGGGCGCCTCGCGCAGCGTCCGTCGCAGCAGGCGCCACAGCTCAGGATGCCCGAGCACGCGGAAGTGCCCGTCGACAGGCACGCGCACGTTGGCGCGGGCATCCGGAAGCACGCTGCCGGCCGGGATCTGCGGATCGAACCGTGGGAACGCCGACACGATGTCGCGGTTCGCCGCCCTGTTCGCTGAGAGTTCGAGCAGGGTGGAGTCGGCGGGGGAGAAGTCGCGCAATGAGCGCACCGGTGCGCGGGTGGCGAAGGCCGATCCGGAGAACGGCGTTGCGATGGCGACCATGGCGCCCACGCGTGACCGCGTCCGCTCCCAGGTCATCAGCTGCTTGCCGACGAGGCCGCCCTTGCTGTGTGCGATGACGAGCACGTCGTTCAGGTCGTGCCGCTCGAGGTAGGAGGCCGCGAGCTCCGCCGTGTCGAGCACGCGTTCCACGTTCCGTCCCAGCGCGGTCAGCACGTGCGGCCGCCGACCGCATGCCACGCAGAGCGCCGCGAACGGATCGAGGAACCGAGGCGACTCGTGCACGCCGGGCAGGAGCAGTACCGGAGGTCCGTCGAGCGGATGCGCGTGGTCACGCACGATCCACCTCCTCGCCCGCGCGCCGCGAGCGTGCCATCCGGGCAGGAACGCCGCATCCGCCAGGCCGACCGCGGCCGCCTTCGTCACGGCTTGTGGCGTCAGCGGGTCCTGCGTCGACATGCCTTCCACCTTCGCACCCACGGCAGAATCGGTTGGTCGGCGTCGCGGCTCGCGGAACTGGGGCGAGCCCGTCTCGGAGCCCGCGGGTAGTGTCGAACGGGTACTTGAAACGACCCGACGGGACGTTGTGCCGGCCCGGTGGAGAAGGAGACGACCTGTGACCCCGACGAGGAAGACGAGCCCGCGAACCCGGCCGACCGAGGCGGAGTCCGAGCGGTCGGCCGAGGTCGCATCCGGGGCACCGACGGTTCCCGTCGAGCCGGAGGCGACCGCGTCGGAGCAACCGACGGAAGCGGCCACCGAACCGCTCAGCGCCGCGGAAACGCTCAGCGCGACCGAACCGCTCAGCGCGACCGAATCGCCCAGCGTAACCGAACCGCTCAGCGCGACCGAACCGCTCAGCGCGACCGAATCGAAGCCGGACGATGCCGAGCCCCACGTCGTCGCGCACGAGGTACCCACGGATGAGGCGCCGCAGCCCGTCGCCGCGGAGGCTCACGCGGGACGCCCACAGGCCGCTGCCGCTCCGGCACAGCCGTACGTGCCGACCCCGCTGACCGCCACTCAGCTGCAGAACGATCCCCTGCTGGGCACCCACGACGAGATCATCGTCGACCTCGGCCTCAAGCTGAGGTGGGCAGCCGCAGGCTGGGCGCTGCTGGGCGTCGTCGCCTCGTGGCTCATCGCAGCGCAGGTCGGAATCGCCACGAAGAGCGGAATGCCCTTCGCCTGGGCGCTCGCGGCGACCATCCTGATCCTCGCCGGCGCCGTCTGGTACTTCGCGGATGTCTCCACCCGCTTCACCTCGGTCGCCTCCTATCGCAAGGCCAAGACCCCGCAGGCGATCGCACGTCTCGACCGTGGCGCCGTCGTCGGCCTCTACTCGGCGATCGGCGCGTGGATCGGCGTCGCGCTTGGAGCGCTCGTCGTAGTGAGCGGAACCGTCACGGCCGTGCTGACTCTGGCGTTCGGGGCAGCCGGCTGGGCTTGGTTCTTCGGCGCGGTCCCCGCCGTGCTGCTCTACCTGTACGGCTTCGCGCTTCTGCACTACCGACTGCTCGAGAAGACGCGCGACGCCGTCGCCTGACCCGTTCGAAAGCACGGCGTGCCGAAGACCGCGCGAGCACAGCACGCGCGGCACGGGGCCCCCATCGCCGGTTCCGGCGCGCCACGTCGTGGCGTGACGGCCGAGCGAAAGGGAGCGTCGCGGTGACGCTCCACTGGAGCGTCACTCTTAGCTCCAGCGTGCTGCTAAACTTTTCCGGTTGCCGTCAGAACGGCCGCGGAGAAAGAGCGCCCAGGCATCCGGCCTGTGGCACCGCGCAACGAGAGGAAGGGGATCGAATCTATGGCACTCGATGCAGATGTCAAGAAGGCGATCATCGAAGAGTACGCAACCCACCCCGGTGACACCGGATCCCCGGAGGTTCAGGTCGCGATCCTGACCAAGCGGATCAAGGACCTCACCGAGCACCTCAAGGAGCACAAGCACGACCACCACTCACGTCGTGGTCTGCTGCTGCTCGTGGGTCAGCGTCGTCGTCTGCTGGGTTACCTGCAGGAGATCGACATCAACCGGTATCGCTCGCTCATCGAGCGTCTCGGACTGCGCCGCTAGGCGAAGAACCGAGAACCGCGTCGATCGACAGCTCTTCGTTCGACAACGCGAACTTCTTGCGAACGGCCCGCCACCCCATCGGTGGCGGGCCGTTTCGTCGTCGAGCCTGCGGTGATCGGATGCCGGTCAGGCAGCGTCTGCGGCCGCCAGTTCCGCCGCGAGCTCCCGCGTTCCCCGGTTCCACGGTGTTCCATGCCCCGGCAGCACCCAGGTGGCGTCGATGGATGCCAGCTTCGCGTGCGACTGACGCGCGACATCCGGGTCGTCCGTGAACGGCGCGGGCTGCGGCCCCCGCTTGCCGGTGAGCACGTGCCGGGTCGTGAGCGCATCGCCGACGAAGACCGCGTCGAGCGAGGGCACGACGATCGCGATGCTTCCGGCGGAATGACCGGGAAGGGCAACGATCCGAGGGCTGCCAGGGAGGTCGAGCACCTCACCGTCGTGCACCGGCGTCACCTCCGTGAGGTAGGTCGTGCGCAGTCCACCCTTGCGCATCGTGTACCAGAGGAACCGCAGCGTGGCGCCGAAGCGCGTCTTGCCCCACGACGGATGCGTCGACTCCTCGCCTCGAGCGCGAGCCGCATCCGCCTCACCGATGTACACCGGGATGCCGTGGTCGCGCCTCAACCGCTCCGCGTAGCCGATGTGGTCCGAGTCGCCGTGGGTGAGGATGACGCCGCGGATGTCCGCCACCTCGCGCCCCATCTCCGCGAGTTCGTGAAGCAGGTCGGAGTACTGGCCGGAGATCCCGGCGTCGATGAGGGTAAGGCCGCCTTCGCCCTCGATGAGATAGGCGGCGACGAGATCATTGCCGACACGGTGCAGGCCGGGGGCGAGTTCCATGGCGATTCCTTCCGGGCGATGAGGGTAGTGTTGCGATGGCTACGATAATTAGCCATGATGGCTAATGTCAATAGCCAAGCGCCATCCGAGCCGCGAATCTTTTCACGGCGCTTCGAAGGGGGAGACGGATGCCTGCACCCACCCGCACAACGAACGAGGAGATCCTGGCCGTAGCCGTGCGTCTCGTGGAGGAGGGCGGTCCTGACGCGCTGACCATGAAGGCGGTGGCCGCGAGGGTCGGCGTGCAACCGCCGTCGTTGTACAAGCGGGTGCAGGGCAGGGAGCATCTGCTCGGGATGGTCGCGGAGCGTGCGGCCTCGGATGTCGCGGCTGTGCTCGACGAGGCCCAGGCCGCGGGAGAGGACCCGCTGGACGGCGTCATCGCCATGGCGAGGTCGCTTCGAGAATTCGCGCACGGGCATCCACGCCTGTTCGGCCTGCTCTTCGCTGCGCTGCCCGACGCGGCACGCCCTTCCAGAGACGTACTGGCGCGAGCGAGCGCCGCTGTGCTCACGGCCGGCGGCCGCCTCGCCGGTCCGGAACGTGCGCTCGACGCCGCACGCACGATCACCGCCTGGGCGTACGGCTTCCTCACGATGGAGTTGGCCGGTGCCTTCCAGCTGGGCGGCGAGCCGGGCGAGGCCTTCGAGTTCGGCGCGCACGCGATCGCACACTCGCTCGAGCAGCCGATGGATGAGCCGGGAAAGGCGCGCTGATTGGCCCACGGCCCGTCCGTCGTCGTAGTCTGGGAGAGACGCTCGGCAACGGTGCTGAGCGGACCGGCCACGCCACAAGCATCGGCCGGTCACGATCGATGAAGGCTGCGTACAACGATGCTCACCATCCGACCTGGTACGGACACGTCCACCCGTCAGGGCCAACTGGCCCGGCTGATCGCCCCGGACGGCGAACGGCTGCACGACCCCGATCTCGACCCGTGGGTCGCCGACGTCTTCGAGGAGCAGCTCCTCGGTCTGTATGAGGACATGGTGGTCGCGCGCCGCATCGACACCGAGGCGACTGCGCTGCAGCGCCAGGGTCAGCTCGTGCTCTGGCCTCCGCTGATCGGCCAGGAGGCCGCCCAGATCGGCTCGGCGCGTGCGCTGCGCCGCGGCGACTTCGTGTTCTCCAGCTACCGGGAGAACGCCGTCGCCTATGTGCGCGGCGTATCGATGACCGACATGCTGCGGGTCTGGCGCGGCTCGCAGTTCTCCGGCTGGAACCCATACGACGTGGGCATGGCGACTCCGACCGTGATCATTGGTGCGCAGACCCTGCACGCCGTCGGCTACGCCATGGGCGTGCAGCACGACGGCGCCGACGACATCGCCATCGCGTACTTCGGCGACGGTGCCACCAGCGAGGGCGACACGAATGAGGCGATGGTGTTCGCGGCGGCGTACGGCTCGCCGGTGGTGTTCTTCTGCCAGAACAACCAGTACGCCATCTCCGAGCCCGTCGGACTGCAGGCGCAGAAGCCGATCGCCGACCGCTCACCGGGGTTCGGCATCCCGAGCATCCGTGTCGACGGCAACGACGTGCTGGCCGTGCTGGCCGCCACCCGCATTGCGGCCGAGCATGCCCGCTCGGGCGAGGGCCCGATGTTCATCGAGGCGGTCACCTACCGGCTCGGACCGCACACCACCTCAGACGACCCCACGCGGTACCGCGAGTCGGCCGAGCTCGACACCTGGCGGGAGCTCGACCCGATCGAGCGCGCCCGTCTGCTGCTCGTCGACTCTGGCGCCCTCACCGAGGAGCGCGCCGCGGCGGTGAAGGCCAAGTCCGACGCGATCGCCAAGGAGTTGCGCGACGGATGCCTGTCGCTGCGTCCCAGGGACCCGCTCTCGATCTTCGACGACGTCTACGTGCAGGCGCCGTCGGCTCTGCAGCGCGAGCGCGACGCATACGCCGCCTATCTCGCGTCGTTCCAGAACGCGGATGACCAAGCGGGGGAGGCGTCACGATGACGGAGCTCACTCTGGCCAAGGCGATCACCACGGGTCTCGCCGATGCACTCGAGTCGGATGACAAGGTGCTGCTGCTCGGTGAGGACATCGGCAAGCTGGGCGGCGTGTTCCGCGTCACGGACGGTCTGCAGGAACGCTTCGGTGCCGACCGGGTGATCGACACGCCGCTGGCCGAAGCAGGCATCATCGGTACCGCCGTCGGCATGGCGATGCGCGGATACCGCCCGGTGTGCGAGCTGCAGTTCGACGGCTTCGTGTTCCCCGGCTTCGATCAGGTCGTCGCCCAGGTGGCGAAGATGCGGTACCGCACCATGGGTGCGGTGAGCATGCCGATCACCATCCGGGTCCCGTTCGGCGGCGGCATCGGCTCCGTTGAGCACCACTCCGAGTCCCCGGAGGCGTACTTCGCGCACACGCCAGGACTGCGCGTGGTGGCGTGCTCGAATCCGCAGGACGCCTACACGATGATCAGGCAGGCGATCGAGTGCGACGACCCCGTCGTGTTCTTCGAGCCGAAGCGCCGCTACTGGACGAAGGGCGACGTGTTGCCGGATGTCGCCGATGCACCCTCGCTCGACCGTGCGCGGGTCGTGGCCTCCGGAACCGACGTCACCCTCGTGACGTACGGGCCGCTCGTGCAGACCGCGAAGGATGCCGCGCTCGCCGCCGAAGACGAGGGTGTCGCTGTCGAGGTGATCGACCTGCGTTCCCTCGCTCCGCTCGACGAAGAGGCCATCGTCGACTCGGTGCGCAAGACCGGCAGACTCGTGATCGCGCACGAGGCGCAGCGATTCGGCGGCCTCGGCGCGGAGCTCGCGGCGATGGTCACCGAGCGTTGCTTCGACACACTGCTCGCGCCGCCGCTGCGGGTGACGGGGCACGACATCCCGTACCCGCCCTCCGAGCTAGAGGAGCACTACCTGCCCGACCTCGACCGCATGCTCGACGCGGTCGACCGTGTGATGGGAGTGCGGGTATGACCGTCAAGGAATTCGCTCTGCCCGACCTCGGCGAGGGACTGACCGAGTCGGAGGTCGTTGCATGGAAGGTCTCCGTCGGTGACACGGTCGAGCTGAACCAGATCATCGCCGAGGTCGAGACCGCGAAGGCGCTGGTCGAGGTGCCCTCGCCGTTCGCCGGCACCGTCAAGGAACTGCACGCCGAGCCCGGTGAGACGCTCGAGGTGGGCGCGCCCCTGATGTCCTTCGACGTCGAGGGCGAAGTGTTGGAAGGCGAGGATGCCTCGGCGCAGGAATCCGACGAGGCACGCGTCGCCGAACCGGTCGGCGTGGGCGCCGCGCAGGCCGGCGGGCGGCCGATCGTGACGAACGCGGGCGGGCGGCCGCGTGTCTCCGGAACCGTCGGACGCGAGCAGTCCGAGACGGTGGATGCCGGTGCATCCGCCGCCGCGGAGCCTGCCTCCGCCACCACTGCAGAGCCGGTCGAGGAGGAGCGCCACGCGGTACTCGTCGGGCGTGGTCCGCGTGCGCAGTCCGCGCGCCGGCCGCAGCGCAGGGCGCGCTCCGGGCGGCTCGCCGAGCCTATCGCCTGGGAGCGCCCCGACGGCGTCGCCCACCGCGAGGGGGTCGTGCCGCCCACACACGCGTCCGCATCGGTGGCCGAGCCTGGGCCTCCAGACGCCGGTTCTGGCGCGTCGCGAGGCGACGTGACGGCCGTGCGGCTAGGGACCGAAACCCCGACCGCATCGGTCGGCGAGACCCGGGCTGTCGCGACGGGCGTGAGGCGTCGCACCGCGGAGGCGATGGTGCGCAGCGCTGCCGTGCCGCAGGTGACGGAGTTCCTCACGGTCGACGTGACGCGAAGCATCCGTCTCATCGACCGGCTGGCCGCGTCGTCTCAGTTCCGCGGCAAGCGCGTCACGGTTCTCACGCTGGCGGCCAAGGCGCTCTGCCTCGCCCTGCAGGCGACTCCGGAGGCGAACACGCGATGGGACGACTCCACCGGCGAGATCGTGACACCCGCGGGCGTGAACCTCGGGATTGCAGTGGCGACCGAACGCGGTCTCGTCGTGCCGAACATCCGCGACGCCGCCGCACTGCGCATGCCGGAGCTCGCTGACGCGCTCTCGGCCCTCGTGGAACGCGCCAGGGCCGGTCGATCGACCCCGGCCGAGTTCACGGGCGGCACGGTGACGATCACGAACGTCGGAGTCTTCGGGGTGGATGCCGGCACGCCGCTGCTGAACCCGGGGGAGACCGCGATCCTCGCGCTCGGCGCCGTGAACCGGCGCCCATGGGAGCACAAGGGACGTGTGCGTCTGCGGCACGTCATGACGCTCAGCCTGACGTTCGACCACAGGGTCATCGACGGCGAGCAGGGTTCGAGGTTGCTCCGCGATCTCGGGCGCATCCTCTCCGATCCGGCCAGCACCATCGCCCTGGCGTAGGGCCTTCAGAACCACCGTTCCTGAGCGAGTAGAGCACGTCGAAGCGCACAACTCGCACCAAGCCGCACTTGCTCAGGAGCGTTGGAACGGTGGGAGCGCGGCGGCGATACGTCGATCGTCGCCGCGCTCTCCAGGTGCTCGTTCAGAAGCTCGCGTCCGCTCTCATCGCAGATCGGCGAAGAAGTCGCGCAGATCCGCCGCGAGGTCTGCCGGCGACTCCATGGCGGGGAAGTGCAGCCCGCGCTCGTGTTCGCGCCAGAACGCACCCGCCGGCGCGGGAACGAGCTTGCGCACGGTGGCGTCGCTGCCGAACACGGAGAACCCCTGAGGCACGGCCGGCGGCGCACCCCAGTCGGAAGAGTGCGCCTGGTCGTAGAGCGTGTGTGCTGCGGAGGCGCCGGCCTTGGTGAACCAGTACAGGCTGACCGTGGTGAGAAGCTGATCGCGGTCGACCGGCAGGTCGGTCCACGCATCGACCTTCTCCGCGATCCACGCCAGCTGGAATACAGGCGAATCGGTCAGGCCGTATCCGACGGTCTGCGGGCGGCTGTTCTGGATGGCCAGGTATCCGGATCCGTCGGTGCGGAACCGATTCATGCGCTCCAGGATCATCTGATCGACGGTATCGCCGGCATCCAGTGACTCGGCCATCCCCGGCATGAAGGTCGCCACGCTGGCCGCCGTGAGCGGATCGGTCACGACGTGCAGCCCGATGATGTGGTCGCTGTCAGTGCCCGCCATCGAACCGGCGATCCCGGCACCCACGTCGCCGCCGTGCACACCGTACCGGTCGTATCCGAGGCGGCGCATGAGTTCGGCGAACGCAACGGCCGAACGGCCCATGGTCCAGCCCGTGCCACTCAACGGCGTGGAGTACCCGTAGCCGGGCAGCGAGGGGATCACGAGGTGGAAGGCTCGGCCGTCCTCCGGAGCGACGAGCGGAGCGATCATCCCGTTGAACTCCGCGATCGAGCTCGGGAAGCCGTGCAGCAGAAGAAGCGGCACGGCGTCCTCCCGCTCGGACCGCACGTGCAGGAAGCCGATTCGCTGCCCATCGATCACGGTCGTGAAGAGATGCTCTCCGAGCTCGGTCTCTCGTGCGCGCCAGTCGAAGCCGTCGCGCCAGTACTCGGCGAGGCCCGCCAACTCCCGTTCGGCGATGCCTCTGCTCCCGTCCGACACCGGGGATGCGTTCGGCCATCGGATCGCCGCCAGACGGTGGTGCAGGTCGTCCAGCTCCGCCTCCGAAACCCGGATGTCCGCTGCTTCGATGCTCTCGTTCATCTCGCCACTTCCTTCTCGATCTCGCTGTCGCCGCCCCTTCGGCGCCTTCTCGAGTCGAGAGTATGAGGCAATGCGGAAGGGTTCGTTCCTCATGAGGAGCACAATCGAAGAGTGCTGCAAACCTCGGCTCGCCTGCTCCGGCTCCTCTCCCTGCTCCAGGTGCGGCCCGACTGGACGGGCCCCGAGCTGGCCCGGCGGCTCGGGGTCACGACGCGCACCGTACGCGCGGATGTCGACCGGCTGCGTGACCTCGGCTACCCGGTGGACTCGCGGCCCGGCGTCACCGGCGGGTATCGCCTCGGCGAGAGCGCGACGATGCCCCCGATGCTGCTGGAGGACGACGAGGCGGTCGCCCTCGCCGTCGGGCTGCGGGCCGCGACCTCCGCCGGACTGAACGGGATGGACGAGGCGGCGGTTCGTGCGCTCGTGAAGCTGCAACGGCTCCTTCCGCACCGGCTGCGTGCCAGGGTCGAGGCGATCGGCTCTGCGGCGATCGCGCCGGTTCGGTCAAACGCTGCTGGCCACGAAGCATCCCCCGATGCGCTGGCCGTCATCGCGAGCGCGTGCCGGGATCACGAGTGGCTCCGGTTCGATTACCCGGCGCGCACAGCGGGATCGGACGAGGCGCCCAGGAGGGCTGATGCCGACCACCCCGCACGTAGCGATCGGCTCGTCGAGCCGTATCGACTGCTGCTCCTCGGGCAGCGCTGGTATCTCTTCGCCTGGGACCTCCGCCGCGAGGACTGGCGCACGTTCCGGGTCGATCGCATGCAGCTGCGTTCGCGCACCGCACGTCGTTTCGCACCCCGGGAACTGCCGACGGACGACGAGATCACCGCCGGATTGCGGCGAGGAATCGGAGAGTCCACGTGGAAGTACCGGGCACGCGTCGTGGTGCACGCGTCTGAGGCCTACGTGAGGTCGAGGATGCCCATTCCCGTCGATATCACCGCTCTGGGAGACGAGCGGTGCAGCTTTCGTCCCGGCTCAGACGACGCGGAGTCGCTCGCCCTGTACCTCGGGATGCTCCGCGTGGACTTCGCGGTGGTCGACGCTCCTGAACTGTCCGCCGCGCTTCGCCGACTCGCCGAGCGCTACACGCGCGCCGCCGGCGGAGCCTGAAGGAGCGGCCTCGTGCGGCTTGCGTGTGGATCGCCTATAGCGTGGCTGGCATGAAAAGCACGCGCAAGCCGCTCTGGCGCTGGGACCCTGCGCCCTACGTGCTCCTTCTCATCCTGCTGATCGTCACCTCGTCGATCCCTCCCCGTAGCGCGCCCGTGCTCTACTGGGTGCTCGTCGTGATCACCGCGGTCGTCGCGCTCATCCTTCTCGTTCTGCTCGTGGTGCAACTGAATCGCGGCAGGCGCAACCCGGATGCCGCGGGCATCCTCTCGAGCCTGGACGGACTCGAACTCGTGCCCCTGGACCCCAGCTCAGCGCCCGCCACTCCCGTCATGGAGACGCGACGGCACCAGGGTGCGCTCGAAAGCGTGCTCGCCAGGACCGGCTCTAACCCGGACGCGGTGCTGGTGCCGGATGCCACCCGCTGGCTCGGAGTGCGCATCCGTATCGCCGTGCACCTCATCGCGGACGACCGCGTGTACCACGTGGGATTCCTGCCCGAGCGTGCCACCACGCGATACAACGCCGGCCTTCGTGCCTTGGCGGCGCAGCGCCGGTATGTGCGCGCTCCGGCAGAGCTCATCGCGTCGAAGGTCACCAGATCGACCCCGAGCGGAACCTCGCCCGTCCTCGACCTGCAACTGGATCTCGGTTCTCTCCCCGACATCGCTGACGAGACGTCGATCTGAAGCACAGCGAGTCGACAGCGGCCGTCCAGCGAGCTCCGGCAGGCTGGGCAGATGTTCCGGCGGCATCCCATCCTCAGCGTTCTCACGCTGCTCTACCTGGCCGGTGTCGCGTGGATCACGCTCGGACCGCAGCCGCAGGTGGCGAGCAAAGGCAGCATCGTCATGCAGGTGCTCCGCATCCTGTGGGAGCATCCGGCCACCGATTGGATCACCTACAGCGGCGTCGAGTTCACGGCGAACATCGCGATGTTCGTTCCGATCGGCCTCTTCTTCCTCCTGCTCTTCGGACGCAACAGGTGGTGGGTCGCGATGGGCGTACCGTTCCTCATGACGCTGAGCATCGAGACGGCGCAGATCTGGATCCCTGGCCGCGTCTCCGACATCCGCGACGTCATCTCCAACACCCTCGGCGCCGTCGTCGGAGTGCTCCTCGGCCTCGCGATCACCGCACCCCGTGCACGACGGGACCGCGAGGCGGCCCGCATCGCATCAGCCAGGGCCACGGCGCATCGCGCCTCGCTCAGCGAACGCTGACGAGCGAAGGCTAGCCTCGAAGGCGATGCCCGACACGCTGGTCAAGTCGAATCCGGATGCCCCTCCGCTGTTCTTCGAGGCGGAGGCGGCCGGCCTGGAGTGGCTCGCCTCGGCAGGCGGAGCGCGCGTTGTGCGGGTTGTGAGCGTCGCGCCGGGCAGCATCGAGCTCGAGCGCGTGCCGACCGTCCGGCCGGATGCCGATGCGGCGCGGGCCTTCGGCGCAGCGCTCGCCGTCACCCACGACGCGGGTGCCGCAGCGTTCGGTGCTCCCCCTGACGGCTGGGACGGCCCGCTGTTCATCGGCCGGCGTCCGCTTCCTGAGGCGCACGAGGCCACCTGGGGCGAGTTCTACGCGCGCGACCGCGTGCTTCCGTACCTGGAACTCGCCATCGAAGCTGGCGGCATCGGCCGCGGCCAGGCACCCATCGTGCGACAGGCGTGCGACGAGATCGCCGCAGGCGTGTTCGACGACGACGAGCCGCCGTCGCGCATCCACGGCGACCTGTGGAACGGCAACGTGCTGTGGTCGCCGCAGGGTGTCGTGCTCATCGATCCGGCGGCGCACGGCGGACACCGCGAGACCGACCTGGCGATGCTCGCCCTGTTCGGATGCCCCTACCTGGACGAGATCGTCGACGGCTACCAGGGCGTCCGCAGGCTGCGTACCGGGTGGCGTGAGCGCATCCCGCTGCATCAGCTGCATCCGCTCGCGGTGCACGCCGCGAGCTACGGCCGAGGCTACGGAGACGCCCTCGCGGATGCCGCCGCTCGGGTGATCGCGCTCGCCGATACCCGCTGAACCGCAGGAAGGGCCCGGAACGACCCGCTCTGCTAGGATCGTCACGGTTCAAGTACCACATGAAACTCGCCCTACGGATCAGGCAGGCTGCTGGTCCTCGGTGGTGGAATCCCAACCGCACCCCGCGCGACACACGAATCTCGCCGCGGAATCTCGGCTGCGGGTGGTGCTCTTCTACTGATGGCCGGCGCGGAGCATCTCGCTTTTCGTTACGCCTGTTCTCCCGCATGTTCGGGCGAGTGCGCCATGTCCACACGGGACGGCGCACGAACAAAGGAGAAGAGACCTCAATGGAAGGTCCAGAAATCAAATTCGCCGAGGCCGTTCTCGACAACGGCCGCTTCGGCACCCGAACGGTCCGTTTCGAGACCGGGCGGCTCGCGCAGCAGGCGCAGGGCGCCGTCGCCGCGTACCTCGACGAGGAGACCATGCTGCTGAGCGCCACGAGCGCCAGCAAGCACCCGAAAGACAACTTCGACTTCTTCCCGCTGACGGTCGACGTCGAGGAGCGGTCGTACGCTGCCGGCAAGATCCCCGGCTCGTTCTTCCGTCGCGAGGGACGTCCGTCGACGGAGGCCATTCTGGTGTGCCGTCTGATCGACCGCCCGCTGCGTCCGTCGTTCGTCGACGGCCTGCGCAACGAGGTTCAGATCGTCATCACCGTGCTCTCGATCGCGCCCGACGAGTTCTATGACGCGCTCGCCATCAACGCGGCATCCGCGTCGACTCAGATCTCGGGTCTGCCGTTCTCCGGTCCGATCGCGGGCGTCCGCCTCGCCTTCATCCCCGGCAACGGCGAGCACGAGGACCAGTGGGTCGCGTTCCCGAAGGCCTCGCAGCTGGAGAGCGCGGTGTTCGACCTCGTCGTCGCGGGCCGCGTGCTCACGAACGACGACGGCTCAGAGGGCGACGTCGCGATCATGATGGTCGAGGCCGAGGCCACCGAGCACAGCTGGAACCTCATCCAGGCCGGCGCCACGAAGCCGAGCGAGGATGTCGTCGCGCAGGGTCTCGAGGTGGCCAAGCCGTTCATCCGTCAGCTGGTGGGTGCGCAGAACGTGCTCGCCCAGCAAGCGGCGAAGGACATCGCCGAGTACCCGGTGTTCCTGCCCTACTCGCAACTGAGCTACGACAATGTCGCGGGCCTCGCCTACGACGACCTGGTGAACGTGTACCAGATCGCCGACAAGATCGAGCGGCAGAACGCCGACGACGCGCTCAAGGAGCGGGTCAAGGCCGCCGTCGCCGAGAAGGTCGAGGCTGGCGCCCTGCCGGCCGAGGTGCTCGAGCAGTTCTCGGCGGCGTACAAGGCGGTGTCGAAGGTGGTCATGCGCGGGCGTGTGCTCCGCGAAGGCATCCGCATCGACGGCCGCGGGCTGCGCGACATCCGTCCGCTCGACGCCGAGGTGCAGGTCATCCCGCGCGTGCACGGTTCCGCGATCTTCCAGCGCGGCGAGACCCAGATCCTGGGTGTGACGACTCTGAACATGCTCAAGATGGAGCAGCAGATCGACTCGCTCTCGCCGGTGACGAAGAAGCGCTACCTGCACCACTACAACTTCCCGCCGTACTCGACCGGTGAGACCGGCCGTGTCGGCAGCCCCAAGCGGCGTGAGATCGGCCACGGCTTCCTGGCCGAGCGCGCGCTCGTGCCGGTGCTGCCCAGCCGCGAGGAGTTCCCGTACGCGATCCGTCAGGTCTCCGAGGCGCTGGGCTCGAACGGCTCGACGTCCATGGGTTCCGTCTGCGCGTCCACCCTGTCGCTGCTGAACGCCGGTGTGCCGCTGCGCGCCCCGGTCGCCGGCATCGCCATGGGACTGATCTCCGACACGGTCGACGGTGAGACGCGTTATGCAGCACTCACCGACATCCTGGGAGCCGAGGACGCCCTCGGTGACATGGACTTCAAGGTCGCCGGAACGAGCGAGTTCGTCACCGCCATCCAGCTCGACACCAAGCTCGACGGCATCCCGTCGTCGGTGCTCGCCGGTGCCCTGCAGCAGGCGAAGGATGCCCGCACCACGATCCTGTCCGTGCTGAACGCGGCGATCGACCGCCCGGACGAGATGGCGCCGACCGCGCCGCGCGTCATCAGTGTGCAGATCCCGGTCGACAAGATCGGCGAGTTGATCGGCCCGAAGGGCAAGACGATCAACGCGATCCAGGACGAGACCGGCGCCGAGATCTCCATCGAGGAGGACGGCACCGTCTACATCGGCGCGACCGACGGTCCGAGCGCCGAGGCGGCACGCGCCCAGGTGAACGCGATCGCGAACCCCACCAACCCGGAGGTCGGAGACCAGTTCCTCGGCACCGTGGTGAAGATCGCGACGTTCGGCGCGTTCGTGTCGCTCCTGCCCGGCCGTGACGGTCTGCTGCACATCTCCGAGGTGCGCAAGCTCGCCGGCGGCAAGCGGGTCGAGAACGTCGAGGACGTGCTCTCGGTCGGTCAGAAGATCCTGGTGCAGATCACCAAGGTCGACGACCGCGGCAAGCTGTCGCTGCAGCCGGTCATCGCCGAGGAGGCGGACACCGACGGTCGCGGCGCGACGACGGAGAGCTCGACGGAGCCCGCAGAGGGTCCCGCGGAGACCGTCGAGGCCTGATCGGCCCAGCCCGACACAACGAACACACGCCCGTCCGGCTTCGGCCGCGACGGGCGTGTTTCGTTCGGGAGGCAGCACGCCCCGGCGTGTCGCGGGCACGCCCGCGCGGCCCATGTTGCAGCCGAAAACCACCGAATGCGGGTCGCCGGGCGCGGGATCCCAAGCATTATCCAAAGATTTGGTAACGGTTCAATCGTTTCGACCGGGCTGCCGCGCGGTCGTCAATTACGCTCGCTGGCATAGATGTGACGTGGCATCCCGCGTCGCATGGGCTCGTGGGGGGCTTGGAGAGCTGGAGGGGTACATGGCGCAGTCGTATCCCGTGCGCGCACGGGAGCACGCGAACCGCGGTGTCACCGGGATCGGACCGGTGTTCGACGCGCCGGTGGCGCCTGCCGACTACGACGGCGTGGCCACCGCGCCGCTCTCCATCATCGCGCCCCGCCGTCTTGGTGAGACCGAGACGGCGGTGTACCCGCTCGGACTCGGCACCGCAGCGCTCGCCCGCGCCGCCGACGTCGACGCAGCACAGGCCGTGCTCGATCGCTACGTGCACCTCGGGGGCAATCTCGTGGTCACCTCCGACGCACACCAACGCGGCCTCGGCAACGCGATCGTTGGCGGTTGGATGCATCGTCGCGACATCCGCGACAGCATCGTGCTCGACCTTCGCGTTGGCGCGGGGGAGGAGAGCCCGGGGCTCGGCCAGGTGAACCTGGTGCGCGCGGTGGAGTCGGCGCTGCGCCGGCTCGCGACCGACCGGGTGGACATCCTCACGCTCGATGGCCCGGATGCCGGCACTGCACTCTCCGACACGCTCGCCACCGTCGAGTGGCTGATCGACACCGGCAAGGTGAGATTCGTGGCGTTCTCCGGGTTCTCCGCGGAGAGTCTCATGGAGGCACGCGTGCTCTCATCGTTCGGCCTGCCGAAGGTGGCCGCGATCGAAGTTCCGTACAACCTGATGAACCGGGGCACGTTCGAGGGCGATCTGCGCATCGTCTCGGCAGCGCAGTCGCTCGGGGTGCTCCCGGTGCGTCCGCTCGCGCACGGCTACCTCGCCGGCGCCTACCGCTCGCGCTCCGATCTCAATGCCGAAGCCCGGGGTGCCGGAGTGGCCGGCTATCTGGGTCGGCGGGGACACCGAGTGCGTCAGGTGCTCGACCGGGTCGCAGCCGAG
Organism: Humibacter sp.; assembly: GCF_051954055.1. NCBI lineage: Bacteria > Bacillati > Actinomycetota > Actinomycetes > Micrococcales > Microbacteriaceae > Humibacter > Humibacter sp. The sequence continues at coordinate 77,682 of NZ_JBQCIE010000101.1, forward strand.
CACGACAGCAGCATGGCCACGATCGCCATTGCCTGGCTCCTCGCCAAGCGCGGAGTGGTCGCGCCTGTCGTGAACGTGGCATCGGCCGTCGAGGTGGACGACCTGATGGCGGCATGCAGCGTGAGCCTGAGCCGCACCGACATGCTCGAACTCGACCGCGTCTCCGAGTAGCCGCCTCCGCGCGGGTGCAGGTCCTTCTCCCCGAGAGGACGGCGTCTTCCGCGAAGGCGGGTGGCAGCTACGACAGCAGTCGCGCCAGGGCGCGGTTCAGTGAGCCCTCGGTGGCGGCCGGGTCGGCGATCGGTGCGCCACCGAAAGCGCCGTCCCTGGCCAGCAGCAGATCATCGGCGGCATCCTCGGGAGCGGATGCCTGCGCCTCGCCGAACAGATCGACGAGCGTCGAGCGCAACCACGTTCGCCACGCCACCACGGCCGGCGTGACGGGCCCCGCCGCATCCAGCTGCGAGGTGGCCGCGTTGATGAACGGACAACCGTGGTAACCCGGGCGCCGTGATTCGGCAGCGAACCGCTCGACCATCGCGCGAAGCACCTCGGAGGCGTCCTTGAGCCGCTCCCGATCAGCTTCGACGGCCTCGCGAGCCTGGTCGGCGCGCGTCTGAACGTACGCCGCGATGAGCACGTCCTTGGAGCGGTAGTGCTTGTAGAACGTGGCCTTCGTCACGTGCGACTGAGCGATGATCCGATCGACTCCGACGGTGTGCACGCCCTCCTCGTAGAAGAGGCGGTCCGCCGTGGCGAGGATCCTGAGTTTGGCGGGAGCGGGCGGGCGCGTGGCGGCGGCTTTCTGATCGGGCATCCGTTGCTCCTCAACTCGGTGGGTTCCGCTGCTCCACGACGAGTCCCGTCGGAGATCGTATGCAAGTATAGAGGGGTAGACAGCATTGTTTGTCCTCAAGAATGCGGACATATTCGCTCGTCTCGGAATCGGCTGTCATGTCTGCCTCGCCCACCGACTCGATCGCCTATCCTGGAGGGGATGAACGGCGCCGTTGACCTCCCACTCGACCGCGCCGATCTGACGTTCGCCGCGTCCGGCGACGCGCTCGTCTCCCGCACCGTGCTGCCCAGCGGGGTGCGCGTTCTGAGCGAGCACGTGCCCGGCGTGCGGAGCGCGACGATCGGGTTCTGGTTCGGCGTCGGATCGCGCGACGAGACCGGATCCCTTCTCGGCCGTACCGGCCACTCGGCCAGTTTCGGCTCGACCCACTTCCTCGAGCACCTGCTGTTCAAGGGCACCGGACGGCGCACGGCTTTCGACATCGCCATCGCATTCGACGCCGTGGGCGGCGAGCACAATGCACTGACAGCGAAGGAGCAGACCTGCTACTACGCCAAGGTGCAGGACCGCGACCTGGGCATGGCGACCGAAGTGCTCGCCGACATGGTGACCTCGTCGGTGCTCGACGCGACGGACTTCGAGAACGAGCGCGGCGTCATCCTCGAAGAGCTGGCCATGGCGGAGGACGACCCGGCCGACGCCGTCAACGAGCGTTTCTTCTCCGCCGTGCTTGGCGAACATCCGATCGCCAGACCCATCGGGGGAAACCCCGCCACGATCAACGGAGCGACGCGGGATGCCGTGTGGCAGCACTACCGCGCGAACTATCGCCCGCAAGACCTCGTGGTCGCAGCGGCCGGTGCGGTCGACCACGCCAGGCTCGTCGCCGACGTAGAGCGCGCCCTCACGGCCGGCGGTTGGCCGATGGCGGAGCCGGCCGCGCCGATCGAGCGGCGGAGCACGCAGGTCGCGGAACTGACCGGGTCCGTCCCGATCGTCACAGCACGCCGGCCCATCGAGCAGACGCACCTCGTGATCGGCACGCCGGGGCTGCGGGCCACCGACGACGCGCGCATCACCATGGGCGTGCTCAACTCGGTTCTTGGCGGCGGCATGTCCAGCAGGCTGTTCCAGGAGGTGCGCGAGAAGCGGGGCCTGGCCTACTCGGTCTATTCGTTCGCCGCCGGCTACTCCGACACCGGCGTGTTCGGCATGTACGCCGCGTGCGCTCCGCAGAAGTCGCGCTCGGTTGCCGGCATCATGCTCGACGAGCTGCGCAGGCTGGCCGCGGAGGGGATCAGCCACGACGAGCTGGCCAGAGCCGTCGGCCAGCTCTCCGGCGGATCGGCGCTCGCCCTCGAGGATTCCGACACGCGCATGACGCGGCTCGGCCGGTCCGAGCTGAGCACCGGCGAGTTCGTCGACCTCGATGAGACCCTGCGCCGGCTCGCGCTCGTGACGGCGGACGACGTGCGGGAGCTCGCGGCCGCGCTGGCGTCCCGACCCCTCACCATTGCCGCGGTCGGAGCCGTCGACGACGACGTGTTCTCCGGCCTCAACTGAACAGCCTCGAATCGAAGGAACCCCAGGTCTTGCCTCACTATCTCTACCTTGTGCGCCACGGCGAGCAGCAGGATGCCGAACACGGCATGCCGGACGGCCCGCTCTCCGCGCGCGGCAAGCGCCAGGCCACGCTCATCGCCGAGCGTCTCGGCGGAGTGCCTTTCACCTCCGCGTACCACTCTCCGTTGCGCCGTGCGGAGGAGACGGCGAAGATCATGGCCGAACGCCTGCCGGCGCTGCAGCCCGAGCCGTCCAGCCTGCTTTTCGACTGCATCCCCTCCGGTCCCACACCCGACATGCCGAAGGCGTTCGAGTCGTTCTTCGGCGGCATCACCGAGGCCGAGATCGAGGCGGGCAGCGCCCAGATGGCGGATGCCGTCAGCGAGTTCCTCACGCCTGCCCGCGCCGACCGGCACGACCTGCTCATCACGCACAACTTCGTGATCGGATGGTTCGTGCGGCACGTCTTCGACGCTCCCGACTGGCGGTGGCTGGGTCTGAACCAGGCCAACTGCGGGCTCACGATCATCCGGGTGCGCTCGGCGAAACCGCCGGTGCTCGTCGTGCACAACGACCTCGGGCACCTTCCCGTCGAGCTCCGCACCGGGATGCCGGAGCTGCAGCCGGTCTGAGTCCCGCTCCGGATTCACGCGGGCGCGTCGACGGCCTTCGCGTACCAGTGGGTCGCGTTCGGGTTGTCGTTGTACGGCTCGATCGACACGTACCCGGAGGTGCGATAGAGGTTTCCCGCGGCCTCGAGGCTCTCGTTCGTGTCGAGCACGAGCCGACGGGCGCCGAATTCGAGTGCACGACGCTCCAGCTCGGCCAGCAGCGCTCGACCCGCGCCCTTTCCGCGCGCGCTCGGGGTGAGCCAGAGGTGCTTGACCTCGAAGCAGGGGAGGGTCGCGCCGGAGCCGTCGCGAGCATCCGCGATCCTGCGTACACCGCCGCAGCCGGCGGGCTCGCCGTCGATCATGGCAACGACGAAATCCCCGGCGGGTGGAACGAAGTGTTCAGGGTCTGGGAGCTTCACGCTGTAGCTGCCCTGCGCCTGCGGGAAGGTCTCGGCACGTTCGGCGAAGTACCTGGCGAGCAGATCGGAGGCGATCGGATCGTCGGTTCGCAGGCTGGTGAAGGTGAGCATCGTGGACAGCTTAAGCTGAAGGCCATGACCATTCGTGTGGCCGTCGTCGGGGCAACCGGAAAGCTCGGCAGCGTCGCCGTCGACCTCATCGAGAAGGCGGAGGATCTCGAGCTCGTCGCCGCTCTGGGCTCCAAGAGCGACCTGGCGGAGATGCTCGGTCCGGAGGATGCGCCGTCCGAGGTGGTGCTGGATGTCACGCTCCCCGCGGTGAGCCCGGGAATCGTGGACTACGCGCTGGATGCCGGTCGCAACGTGGTCGTCGGTACGTCCGGGTGGTCTGCGTCGCGGCTCGCACCGCTCGGCGCCCGGCTCCGCGACCTGCCGGAGCGCGGCGTCATCGTCGTGCCCAACTTCTCGCTCGGATCGGCCCTCGGCACGGCCTTCGCCGCGTCGGCCGCCAGGTACTTCGACTCGATCGAGATCGTCGAGTCGCACTCGGCGTCCAAGATCGATTCCCCGTCGGGAACGGCGGTTCGCACGGCCGAGCTCATCGCACAGGCGCGCGACGAGCAGGGCCCGGTGTCCGCCCCGCACACCGACCAGCGAGCGCGGGGCCAGCAGGTGGCCGGTGTTCCGGTGCACAGCCTGCGCATGGCCGGTGTCGTTGCCAAGCAGAGCGTCGTGCTCGGTGGCGCCGGTGAGACGCTCACGATCACCCACGACACGACGGATGCTCGCGCCTACGCGGCCGGCATCCTGCACGCCTTGCGCTCAGCACCGGAGGCACACGGACTCACCGTCGGCCTCGATCGACTGCTCGGGCTGTGAGGTCGAACGAGTGAGAGGACGCGTCGCGGCGGTCGTGATGGCCGCTCTGCTGCTGCTCTACGTCGTGATCGTGGTGCGCTATGGCATCATCCTGCTCGCTAGCGGATCGGGCATCGGAATCGCCATCGCGATCGCGCTTTTCGTGCTTGCGGTGATCGCCGCGTGGGCGCTGCTGCGCGAACTGTGGTTCGGGGTGCAGACGCAGCGACTCGTGCGCATCCTCGATGCCGAGGGCGGCCTGCCGGTGGACGACCTTCCGCACCGCGCCAGCGGGCGTCCGTTGCGCGATGCGGCCGACGAGGAGTTTCCCCGATACAAGGCGGAGGTGGAGGCGGAGCCGAGCAGCTGGCGCGCCTGGTTCCGGCTCGGCCTCGCCTACGACGCGTCGGGCGACCGCCGCAGGGCGCGCCGGGCCATGCACGAGGCGATCAGGCTGCACAGGGCCGATCCCGCAGCCGCCGCGTAGAACCCGACGACGGCTCTCGACCGCGGGGCGCCGGACGGCCGGCGCGCAAGAAGATTCAGGCCAGTTCGGCCTCGATCGTGATCGGTATGCCTGCCAACGCCTTCGACACGGGGCAGCCGCTCTTCGCCTCGGCCGCGAGCCGCTGGAAGTCGGCGTCCTCCAGCCCAGGAACTGTCGCATTCACCAGCAGGTGGCTTCCCGTGATTCCGGGAACGGACGGGTCGAACGTGACAGCGGCCGTCACCTGGATGCTCTCCGGCGGCGTGCCGTTGCTGGCAAGGATGTTCGAGAACGCCATGGCGAAGCACGCCGAGTGTGCGGCACCGATGAGCTCTTCCGGGTTGGTGGTGCCGGACTCGCCCTCGGACCTGGCCCGCCAGTTGACGGCGAAATGAGCCGCGTTCGAGGAGTCGAGGTTGACCTCGCCCGACCCGCTCGTCAGCTCTCCCCGCCAGACGGTGGTTGCTTCGCTAGTGATGGCCATGGTCGCTCCCTTGCATTCGGATGCTTGTCGTCTTCCCCAGCGTAGGTGCCGAGGAGCGTGACCGGGAAGGGGGCGGCTGTCTGCTCCGCTCAGATCTGGGGCTGGCTGCGGCGAACGAGGCCGAAGCGCACGAGCAGCAGGTAGATCTGGCACCCGAGGCAGTAACCGAACACGGCGTTGAGGAATGCCGCGATGAACGCGAGCGCCGCGGCGACCACCGCGGCGTACGGAACGCCGACGAGCTGCAGCACCACGCCGAGCGCGGTGATCACGAAGCCGACGCCCTGCGCGAACGTCGGCGGAGCGGCGTCCTCGAGCTCGGCCGGCGGCCTCAGCCGCGGCCTGACCAGAGCCCGGAAGATCAGGCCCCATGGATGCCGAGCGATGCCCGCTGCGGCGCCCCACAGGAAGAGCAGCGCGAGCGCTGCGAGGAGCACGGTCGCCGCGGCCGTGGCACCGACGAGCCCGAGGAACAGATCGACGAGCAGGAGCGCGGCCGTGATGCCCGCTCCGAACCGTGGTCCGCGCGGATCGATGCCGGGCTTCTTCACGCTGTGACCGTCAGCCGGTGACGACATGACTCTCCTTCTCGAGCTCGTCGAGTCGCGCCGCCACCTCGTCGGCGCGAGGAACCCCGCCGATGCGGGAACGGATGCCGCCGGCGGCATCCAGCAGCAGTATCGTCGGCGTCTGCACAACACCGAACTCCGAGGCGAGGTGCGGTCGCTGCCCGAGGTCCACGTCGACATAATGAACGCCGTCCCGCCCTGAGACGACCCGGTTCAGAAGGCGTTCCGCGATGCGGCAGGGGCCGCAGTACTCGGTGGAGAACTGCAGGATGGTCGCTGTCGTGCCGAAGGCGACGTCGGGTCCGAGGGACTGGGCGGTGACACGCTCTCCGCTGGCGTCTCGCACTCGACCGTTCCGTACACGCCAGAGAACGCCGGCGAGCGTCGCGATCAGGACGAGGCCGGCGATGACGGCGAGAGCGGCTGGGGCATTCATGGCTGATCGCCACGCTACGTGTCGGGCGCGCGGCGGCGACGGTGTGTGACGTACCGTGACGTGCTCGCGAAGGCCAAGCCACGATAGCCTGAACCTCGTGTCCACGTCACAGAATCCGTTCGGCCAGGTACTCGTCGCGCTGGTGACTCCGTTCACCGCCGACGGTGAGGTGGATTGGCCCGGCGTGGAGAAGCATCTCGACGACGTCATCGCCGACGGTGCTGACGGCATCGTCATCTCCGGCACCACCGGCGAGACCTCGACGTTGACCGACCGTGAGAAGCTCCGCCTCATCGAGGTCGGACTCGACGTCGCGGCGGGTCGCGCCAAGATCATCCAGGGCGGCGGGTCGAACGAGACCGCGCACGCCATCCAGCTCTACAAGGCCAGCGAGAAGGCCGGCGCCGACGGCGTCATGATCGTCACGCCCTACTACAACAAGCCGACGCAGGCGGGCATCCTCACCCATTTCCGTCTGATCGCCGATGCCACCGACCTGCCGGTCATCCTCTACGACATCCCCGGGCGCACCGGCGTGCCCATCAAGTACGACACGATCCTGCGCGCGGCCAAGCATCCGAACATCGTGGCCATCAAGGATGCCAAGGGTGACTTCGCCGAGGTCTCGCGCGTGCTCAACAACACCGACCTGATGTACTTCTCCGGCGCTGACGAGAACGTGCTGCCGCACTTGGCGATCGGTGCCACCGGACTCGTCGGTGTGACGGCGAACATCGCGGCACGTCCGTACCGGCAGATCATCGACGCGGTCAACCGGGGTGACCTGAAGACCGCGACCGAGCACCACAAGCAACTGGAGCCTCTCGTGCGTGCGGTCATGACGCACGTGCCTGGCACGGTCGCAGCCAAGTACGTGCTTCACGGGCTCGGCCGCATCCAGAGCCCCCGGGTACGGCTCCCGCTCGTGGGGCCCGAGGACTTCGAGGCGGCGCAGATCGAGGCGGATCTCGACCTCGTGCACGAGGTCGAGGGTCTCGATCTGACCAACTTCAGGCCCGATCGCAACGCGGCCGCCGGAGGAGCGCTCCCTAAGGTGGCGGGCACGACGCGCTGACGGCACCGCACCGGTCGGCGGCGTCGACCGGCCGAGAGAACGCCACCCGGGATGACTTCGGGTCGGCACAGGAACAACGAAAGGCACGGCATATGCCCGCGTCGGTATACGACCCGCCAGCGCTTGAGCCGGGAACAGTGCGCATCATCCCCACGGGTGGCCTCGGCGAGGTCGGCCGCAACATGACGGTCTTCGAGATCGACGGCAAGATCCTCATCGTCGACTGCGGCGTGCTCTTCCCCGAGCAGGACCAGCCGGGCGTCGACCTGATCCTTCCCGACTTCGGGCCGGTGCGCGATCGTCTCGACGACGTCGTCGGCGTCGTGCTCACGCATGGTCACGAGGACCACATCGGAGCGGTGCCCTACCTGCTGCGACTCAAGCCGGACATCCCGCTGCTCGGGTCCAGCCTCACCCTGGCGCTCGTGGAGGCGAAGCTCAAGGAGCACCGCATCCAGCCGTACACGCTCACGGTGAAGGAGGGCGGGCGGGAGCGGCTCGGCCCGTTCGAGCTGGAGTTCGTGGCGGTGAACCACTCGATTCCGGATGCTCTCGCCGTCGCCATCCGCACCCGCGCCGGCCTCGTGCTCCACACGGGCGACTTCAAGATGGACCAGCTGCCGCTCGACGATCGACTCACCGACCTGCGCGCCTTCGCGCGGCTCGGGGAGGAGGGCGTCGACCTCTTCCTGGTGGACTCCACGAACGCGGACGTGCCGGGATTCACCGCTCTGGAGCGCTCGATCGGGCCTGTGCTCGACAACGTCATCGCCCGCGCACCGCGGCGGGTGATCGTCGCCAGCTTCTCCAGCCACGTGCACCGGGTGCAGCAGGTGCTGCACGCGGCGGCGGCCAACGGCAGGCGCGTCGCGCTCCTCGGCCGTTCGATGGTGCGCAACATGACCATCGCTGCGGACCTTGGCTATCTGCACGTCCCGGAGGGTGTGCTCATCGACTACAAGAAGGCCGCCGACCTGCCGGACGACAAGGTCGTGTACATGTCGACCGGATCCCAGGGCGAGCCGATGGCCGTTCTCGCGCGCATGGCCAACCTCGACCACCAGATCGAGATCGGGCGAGGCGACACGGTCATCCTCGCCTCCAGCCTCATCCCCGGCAACGAGAACGCCGTGTACCGCGTCATCGACGGGCTGACGAAGCTCGGCGCGACGGTCGTGCACAAGGGCAACGCGAAGGTCCACGTCTCCGGCCACGCCGCGGCCGGAGAGTTGCTGTACTGCTACAACATCCTGAAGCCGCGCAATGTCATGCCCGTGCACGGCGAGTACCGCCACCTGGTCGCCAACGCCCAGCTCGCGCAGGACACGGGCGTGCCGGAGGAGAACACGCTCCTGGCCGAAGACGGCAGCGTGATCGACCTGCGCGACGGCGTCGCCCGCATCGTCGGGCAGCTCGACCTCGGGTTCGTGTACGTGGACGGCTCCTCGGTCGGCGAGATCACGGATGCCGACCTCAAGGACCGCAGGATCCTCGGCGAGGAGGGCTTCATCTCGATCATCGTGGTCGTCGAGGCGGGCACGGGACGCGTCATCACCGGGCCGGAGGTGCACGCGAAGGGCTTCGCCGAAGACGATGCGGTGTTCGACGACGTCAAGCCGAAGATCGCCGCTGCGCTCGCGGATGCCGCGCACAACGGCGTGCGCGACGCCCACGCGCTGAGCCAGGTGGTGCGTCGCACCGTCGGACGCTGGGTGAACACGAGCTACCGCCGCCGACCGATGATCGTCCCGTTGGTCATCGAGGCGTAGCCACGGGCCGCCGGCGCAAGCGCGTTCGCAGCCACTTCGCGCAAGGGCAGCCACAACGGTTGGCTGCAATCGCGGAAAGTGGCTGCGGACGAGCCAGTCTGGAGACACCCGCAGGCGCTCACCGGCGATGACGGCCGCCGCCGCTACCGTTGTCCCATGGCCACGAGCACGAAGTCGACGTCGCGCGCCCGCGCGCGCGGCACGTCGGCCACGCGCACGCCGTCGCGTCAGACGGCGACCCAGAAGACCAAGGTGCTCCCCGCTGCTGAGCCGCAGCGCGGGATCCTGACGAAGGCGTGGCTGGGTCTCGCACACATGGTGGGTGGAGCGGCGCGCGCGTTCGGGCCGGAGATGCTCGCCAAGGAGGAGCGCCGAGACGGCCTCCCGTTCTTCATCGTGCTGCTCGCCGTGGCCGGTGCGATCGTCGAGTGGTTCCTGATCGACAACCAGGTGGCGCAGCAGCTGGATGCCTGGACCTTCGGCGGGCTCTTCGGCCGCGTGGCGTTCGGTCTGCCTGTCGTGATGCTGCTGCTGGCCGTGTGGTTGTTCCGCCACCCGGCTTCCGTGCACGACAACACGCGCATCGGCATCGGTCTCGCGCTGCTCCTGGTGACCGTGTCGGCCCTCTGCGAGATCTTCTCGTCCCGACCGCAGCCGAGCGACGGAATCGACGAGCTGGCGAAGGCCGGTGGCGTCATCGGCTGGATGGCAGGGGCACCGCTCGCGGCGGTGGCGACGCCGATCGGTGCGGCGGCGATCGTCATCGTGATTCTGGTGCTGAGCATCCTGATCATCACGAAGACGCCGCCGAACCGCGTCGGCAAGCGCCTCGGCGAGCTGTACTCGTACCTGTTCGGCGCGCAGACCGAAGAGGCAGCCGAATCCGCCGATGAGCAGGAGGAGCGCCCGGCGCGCAGGTCCCGCCGCGGCAAAGACGCTGCGGAAGACGAGGAAGCCGAGACCGACGAGAGCGTGCCGTGGTGGCGTCGCAACAAGAGCGGCCGCGAGGTGGATCCGGACTTCGAGCCGGGCGACACGTCGTTCACCGAGGTGCTCGGCGTCGCGTCCTCCGGCGCCGGCTTCGACACGGCGCTCGAGCAAGAGCCTCAGGACTACAAGACGGAGGTGCTGGCCGACCTGCAGGATGCCGAGAACGCGGTGAGCAGGTTCACCGGCGATGTGGCGCTCGCCGGCAAGCATCCCACCGGGCTGCGTCCGGACACCGCGACCGCGGTCCTCCCGGGCTTCGGCGCCCTGTCAGACGAGGACTTCGACGAGGCGGCCGCAGAGGCGGCCAGGCCGCTGGAGGCGGTGCCGGACGCGCCGTACGTGTTGCCGGCGGCATCCACGCTGTCCGCAGGAACGCCGGCGAAGGCGCGTTCTGCAGCGAATGACGAGGTCGTCGCGGCGATCACCTCGGTGCTCGACCAGTTCCAGGTGGATGCCCGCGTCACCGGCTTCTCGCGTGGCCCGACCGTCACGCAGTACGAGATCGAGCTCGGGCCCGGCGTCAAGGTCGAGCGCGTCACGGCGCTCAGCAAGAACCTCGCGTATGCGGTGGCGTCGAACGAGGTGCGCATCCTCTCGCCGATCCCCGGCAAGAGCGCGATCGGCGTCGAGATCCCGAACTCGGACCGCGAGATCGTGTCGCTCGGCGACGTGCTGCGCTCGGCAGCCGCGACGAATAGTCATCACCCGATGACCATCGGCGTCGGCAAGGACGTCGGCGGCGGATTCGTGGTCGCGAACCTGGCGAAGATGCCGCACCTCCTGGTTGCCGGCTCCACCGGCTCCGGCAAGTCGATCTTCGTGAACACGCTGATCACGAGCCTGCTGATGCGGGCGAAGCCGAGCGATGTGCGCATGGTGCTCGTCGACCCGAAACGGGTCGAGCTCTCGGTCTATGCGGGTGTTCCGCACCTCATCACGCCCATCATCACGAGCCCGAAGAAGGCGGCGGAGGCGCTGCAGTGGGTCGTCAAAGAGATGGACATGCGCTACGACGACCTCGCCAGCTTCGGCTTCCGTCACATCGACGACTTCAACAAGGCCGTGCGCAACGACGAGATCGTGCTGCCGGAGGGCAGCGAGCGCAAGCTGAAGCCGTATCCGTATCTGCTCGTCGTCGTCGACGAACTCGCCGACCTCATGATGGTGGCTCCTCGCGACGTCGAGGACTCGATCGTGCGCATCACGCAGCTGGCGCGCGCGTCGGGTATCCACCTCGTGCTCGCCACGCAGCGGCCGTCGGTGGATGTCGTCACCGGACTCATCAAGGCGAACGTGCCTTCGCGACTCGCGTTCGCCGTGGCGAGCGTCACCGACTCGCGAGTCATCCTCGACCAGCCTGGCGCCGACAAGCTGATCGGGCAGGGCGACGGGCTCTTCCTGCCGATGGGCGCATCCAAGCCCATTCGCGTGCAGGGCGCCTACGTGGCCGAGAGCGAGATCCAGCGCGTGGTCGACCATGTGACGAGCCAGGCGCGTCCCGAATACCGCCAGGATGTCGCTGCCGGACCGGAGAAGAAGCAGATCGACTCCGACATCGGCGACGACCTCGACCTGCTGCTGGCCGCCGCCGAGCTCGTCGTCTCGAGCCAGTTCGGCTCCACCTCGATGCTGCAGCGCAAGCTGCGCGTCGGGTTCGCCAAGGCCGGGCGGCTGATGGATTTGATGGAGACCCGAGGCATCGTCGGGCCGTCGGAGGGCTCCAAAGCGCGTGAGGTGCTGATCAAGCCCGACGAACTGGCCGGCACGCTGGCGTTGATCCGGGGCGGCAGCGACGCCGACGGCGGAGACCCCGACGACTAGCGCCGAGTATGAACTCAAGGCGAAATCGCCACCGGCGGGCCTACGGCCGAGCTCTGCTCACCCGATGAGGTGACCCGACAGTGGTCTGACCACTTGACGTCTGACCAATTTTCGGCCAGGTTGGTCCTATGGCGCTGCGGCCGGTGACTCGACGATCGATACCTGAAGACGTCTTCGAGCAGATCATGTCTGACGTGCTCAGCGGGGAAATGGCGCCCGGGGAGACGTTGCCCAATGAGCGCAGGCTCGCCGAAGTGCTCGGTGTGTCCAGACCGACGGTTCGTGAGGCGCTCAAACGTCTCGCGGCCGCGGGATTGGTCGAGGTTCGGCACGGGGACGCCACCACCGTCCGGGACTACCGCCGTCACGCGGGCCTGGACTTGCTGCCCCGCCTGTTGCTCCGCGGTGGCGATCGGGCTGACGGACTGGATCTGGCGGTCGTGCGCAGCATTTTGGAGACCCGGCTGCACAACGGGCCCAAAGTCGCCGAACTGGCTGCGGAACGCAGAGGCCCGCACGCGACCGGTCTGATAGAGGGCGCCGTGGATGCGTTGGCCGCCGAAGCGGATCCGGTGGAACGTCAGCGCGCCGCGCTGACATTCTGGGACCACGTCGTCGACGCCGCGGACTCCATTGTCTTCCGGCTGATGTTCAACACCTTGCGGGCTACCTACGAACCCGCACTCCCGGCCCTTGCCACCGTGATGACCGCCGAGCTCAGTCGCCCAGAGCTGTACCGGCGGGTGTCACAGGCGATCACCGCCGGCGATTCGCCGGCTGCCAAACGTGCTGCAACCGAGCTGCTCGAGCCGGCCAACCACAGCCTTCTCACCGCTTTGTCGAGCTTGGATGGACGGCGATGACAACGCACCTACGCAGAAACTTCACCCTGCCCGTGGCCGGCCGGGAGTTTTGGTGCCATCCGTCCCCCGTGGGAATCGCACTGACGTTCACTGCGGCGTTGACGGCCAGGATCGTCGTCGGCGACTGGCAGCTCACTGACGTGGTGCTGGCGGCACTCATGGTCGCCACTTTTCCGGTTTTCGAGTGGATCATCCATGTCGCGATCCTGCATTGGCGGCCGCGCAGTATCGGCCGGTTCGTCGTGGATCCTTTGCTGGCCCGCAAACATCGCGAGCACCACGGCGACCCGCGGAAAATCGAACTCGTCTTCATGCCGTGGCAGACGTTGTTCTGGGCGATCCCGACTGCCGTGGCCGTGGCGTTGGTGGCCTTCCCCCGACTCGGTCTCGGGCTGACGTACCTGGTTTCCTTGACTGCCCTCGGGCTGGCCTACGAGTGGACGCATTACCTCATCCACACCGACTACAAGGCAAAAACCAGTGTGTACCAGTCGATTTGGCGCAATCACCGACGGCATCACTTCAAGAACGAACACTACTGGTTCACCGTCACC